>JAKFXP010000113.1 GCA_021731325.1 Parcubacteria group bacterium | reverse complement strand
TGGTTGGTGAGATCCGTGACGAAGAAGTTGCTGTTGAAGCAACTTCTTCGTCACTGATCTCACCAACCATGATCATGTCGGGGTCTTGTCGGAGAGCACTCCGCAGACCTGACGCAAACGTGTATTCTTTGTGATTAACCTGCGTTTGCACAATCCCCGCAAGATGGTACTCAATTGGGTCTTCAATCGTAAGGATTTTTAATCCTGGGTCAAGGACGTGTTTCAAAAAAGCGTACAACGTAGTCGTTTTTCCTGACCCTGTTGGCCCGGTGTTTAACACTAAGCCATTTGGTTTTTCTAGTTCGGTGCGGACGACTTCGAGGAACTGAGGGCGCATGCCAAGGCGCTCAAGGGAGATACCAATGGAGGTTGGGTCGAGTAAACGCATAACCACCGACTCACCATTATTGCCGGGGAGAAGAGAAGTACGAATCTCAATCTCTTTATTGTCGAGACGAACACTAAAACGACCATCTTGTGCACTATTTCGTATATTTATCTTAAGTCCCGAGAGGAGTTTGATGCGGGTGAGTACCGCGCGGTACGTCTCCACATCAATAGGAGCAACGGGCGTCAGTACACCATCCAAACGGTATCGCACCAGCACGTTTGTTTCCTCGGGTTCAATGTGAATATCTGACGCTCGATTTGCCAATGCGCCTGCAATAAGCACTTCGAGCGTTCGGGTGATCCGATAAATCTTCTTCATTTGCAACACCTTATTGACCGCATCACGGGTCAATTGAAGGGTGGTGAGTGAGGTGATAAGGGTATGTATTTCTTCACTCGAAACATCAAGGACACCCGCCTCGGTCTCAACAGCAAACGAGATGCTTTTATAATGTGCCCACACATACTCAAGTGACGCATGGGACACCATAAATAATTTGGTTTGGTATCCACGTTCTTCGAGCCCCGAGAATACTTTTTGTAAATCCGGGTTGTTAGGTGCACGAACCGCCACCATCAGGTTTTTACCATTCTTGCCAAAGATGGCCATTTCATGTGCCCGAGCAACATCTTCGGGTAAGAGTCCAAGTCCATCGGTGCTAATGGCCACACTCGAAAGATTAGCGTACGGAATCCCGTGCTTTGTTGAGAGTATGGATACCAAATCCTCCTCCTCTTTTTTGCGCATTGCGTCGAGTTTTTCAATCGACGCAGTACTCATTTGTACAGACATGCTCTATAGTGTACGTGCTTATGCATAGACGAGCAATACGGTTTTATGGTACCAAATGAGTGGAGCGGATTCACCCTTCTTTATTTTTGCACATCTGCGTATACTACAGGTACCTATGGCAATTGTTATTACCCACAACCCCCATGAAACAGAAGCGCTTGGGGCACAGCTCGTCACCACCCTTATGCAGAATCAGGCGCTCCGGGCAACGAGCACGATTATTGCGCTCCGGGGCAACTTGGGGGCGGGTAAAACAGTCTTTGTAAAAGGAATCGCAGGAGCGTTGGGGGTGAATGAGGTTATCACCAGCCCCACCTATGTGATACAAAAGACCTACCACACCCATGCACCCGTACCATGGAAACGATTAATACATATTGATGCGTATCGGTTACAGGGGGAAGAAGAGCTTACTACTATTGGCTGGGACACCTTTGCCACAGACCCAAAGAATCTAATTGTTATCGAGTGGCCGGAGCAGGTGGGGAGGGGGGTTCCAACACAAGCGCTCGACATCACCATTAACCATATTGATGAATCAACGCGTGAGATTAATATGCCGTATGGTGATACTGAGGGTAGTGTAGAATAAATCAACATGAAACAACATACAGAAAAGAAACGTAGCGTTGTCTTATTGGATACTCATGCAATATTACATCGTGCATACCACGCACTTCCCGACTTTACTTCGCCCAAAGGTGAACCCACCGGGGCACTGTACGGACTTGGCGCATTCCTCATTAAGGTCATGGAAGAGCTGAAGCCAGAGTATGTTATTGCTGCATTTGACTTGCCTGAGCCGACCCATCGTCACGAAGCGTATGCGGCATACAAAGGAACCAGGCAGAAGACTGACGATGCGCTCGTGCTGCAGCTTGAGCGGTCGAAAGACCTCCTCGATGCGCTTTCCGTGCCACGACTGGAGGCACCTGGATTTGAGGCCGATGATATTTTGGGCACCCTGGCGTACGCATTGCGGGGAGAACCTGATCTTGAGGTTATTATCGCTTCGGGGGACATGGACACTCTCCAGTTAGTGGATGGAGATCGGGTAAAAGTGTACACCCTAAAAAAGGGTCTTGCGGACACCATAACCTACAATGAAGCGGCGGTACTATCCCGCTATGGGTTTGGGCCTGCGCGAGTTGCAGACTATAAAGGGTTGCGAGGCGATCCGTCAGACAACATACCGGGCATACGAGGAATTGGTGAAAAAACAGCAACCGAACTCATCACCCGATTTGGCTCCATTGACGAGCTGTATGCCACACTCCATACCCATCCTGAAAAACTTACCGAAGCGGGTATTAAACCACGTATTATAGGGCTCCTTATTGAAGGAGAAGATGAGGCGCGGTTTAGTCGGGAATTGGCTACTATACGATGTGATGTTCCGATCACGATTCCGACCCTCGATACACCATGGCGAGAAACTGCAAATCTCCCCAAAGCACTCACGATGTTTACCGAACTTGGGTTCCGCACACTCGCCACTCGGTTGCGTACTCTCCTAGGGGAGTTTGGTGAGCAGGTGGTAGAAGAAGAAGTGGAAGTAATAGATCCGCATGAGTTTGCAGCAACCGCGCTTGCATTGTGGGTACTCAAGAGTGACACCACCAACCCTTCGCTCGAAGATATGTTTGAGCACACAGGTACCCATACCTTTAAAGATGCGCGTACTAAGATTTTTGCGGAACTGCACAAAGAGAACTTATTGCGTGTATATGAAGGTATTGAAGTACCCCTCATTTCTGTTATTGAGCGTATGGAATCCCGAGGTATTTTGTTGGACGTGGAGTATCTCCACGCGCTTTCGAAGCGATACCATACCGACCTTGACGTACTTGCAAAGAATATTTTTACCCTTGCGGGAGAAGAATTTAACCTCAACTCCCCTCGACAGCTTGGCGAGGTCTTGTTCGAACGACTTGCGATAGGGACAGGAAAAGGGAAACGTACCGCAACAGGACAACGCTCTACCCGAGAGGATGAATTAAAAAAATATGTTGAGCATTACCCTATTGTGGCAGATATCCTTGAGTACCGTGAGTTACAGAAATTATTGTCAACCTACATAGACAATCTCCCCACTATGGTAGACAAGGATAGTCGCCTCCACGCACACTTCTCGCCCGCCGGGACGACGACGGGGCGCATATCGAGTCAAAGCCCGAATATGCAAAACATACCAATCAAAAGTACTCGCGGAGCGGCAATACGACGAGCAATCGTCGCGCCACCGGGGTTCACCCTCATTGCTGCAGACTACTCACAAATTGAACTTCGAGTAGCCGCTTTTCTCTCAGGGGATGAAAAATTAATCACTGTCTTTAAAGAGGGGCAGGATATTCACACCGCCGTGGCAGCACAGGTGTTTGATGTTCCTCCTGAGATGGTGGACAAGGAAATGAGACGTCGGGCAAAAGCTATTAATTTTGGTATTCTCTATGGTATGGGCGCCAACGCCCTTGCGGAAGCAACACACACGAAACGAGGTGAGGCGCAAACCTACCTCGACGAGTACTTTAAGCGGTTTTCAGGAATTAAGCGATATATGGACGTCATTAAAGCAGAAGTGCGTAGTCGGGGGTATACCGAAACATGGTTTGGGAGACGGCGATACTTTGAAGGGATTCGATCCCCACTACCGTACGTACAGGCGCAAGCAGAGCGTATGGCACTCAATGCACCCATACAAGGTACTCAAGCAGACATTATTAAACGTGCGATGGTGCGCATCAACAACACCCTCTCTGACCGTAACTTACATGCCAAGGTGTTTTTGACCATACAAGTTCATGACGAACTTGTATTTGAGGTTCGAGACGAGTTGGTGGATGATATGACTACCTTGGTGCGTGAGACTATGGAGGGGGCGATGACCCTCGAAGAGACCCGAGGGGTGCCTCTCAAAGTTGATGTTGAGAGAGGGGTTAATTGGGGAGAAATGAAAGAAGTGTAATACCCATGTTGTACGTTTTTTTTGGCACAAATACCCATAAAGTGGCGGATCAGGCACATAAGCTGGTTGCTGGGTTACTCGCCAAACGACCAGACGCGCTCGTATTTCGGTTTGAGGGAGTGGTGCAAGAGAGTGAAGTTGATCCACTCATTGAGGCGCGAGGATTATTTGTTGAGCGACACATTGGTATATTTCATAGCCCTCTTGAAAAAGCTGAAGGGCGAGAAGTGTTTTTGTCTCGTGTTGAACGGTACGCTGCTTCAGAAAATATCTTTGTCGTTATTGAAGGTAAGTTGTTGATAGATCAAAAACGGGTACTCGAAAAATATGCAACAAAAATAGAGGAATATACTCAAGGAGAAAAGAGGGAGGTTGCGTTCAATATTTTTTCACTAAGTGATGCGCTCTGCCTCCGTGACCGGAGAATGCTTTGGCTTGGATATGTGCGTGCGCGTCGAGCAGGGGTTGTGCCTGAAAATATTCAAGGTACCCTTCATTGGGCGGTAAAAGGGCTTATTGCAGCCCGAGACGCCTCTTCTCCTGAAGAAGCAGGCCAAAAACTAGCGGTATTCGGTAGACAAAAACGCGCGGCACAACTTTTTACGCGCGCAGAATTACTCGATCTCTCAAGGTCACTTATGGAAGCGTATCACGAGGCACATCGGGGGACATATGACCTCGATACCGCCCTCGAACGCTGGTGTTTAGGGGTGTGAATAAGTCATTGACAGAATGAATTATTCTGGTACATTCTATATCTGGAGCCAGAAAACATAGCGTTTTCTGGATTTTTTAAATCAGATATAAATAAGGAGTAGCAATGAGCACGTCTCATACGTACGAACAAGTGTGTAAAGCAATGTTGGAATTACGGACGTTCACGAAAAAAGATCTAATCAATTATCTCGTGACGTTGGGAAAGAGATTGGATGAGGTGCAACGTGCAGTGATGATTGTGCTTGCAAAGATAAAAAAAGTAAGTCCGTACGCGCTCGGAGAGCCGACCACCAGTACACCAGAAGGTGGATATCGGTATTCGGTAAGTGTAGAGGCAGAGGCAATCATTAACCAAATGATGTCCGCCTAAGACAGCACACACACGTCGTTACAGAATACTGTAACGACGTTGTTTATTTATTCATCATCCTCATCAAGGATTTCTTGCTGTATCACCTCTTCAATAATATCTTCCATAGTGACTACGCCGAGCATTGCGAATTGCTCATCGCGCACAATCGCCATGTGGAGCTGTTGCTTAAGCATGCGGGCGAGTACGGTGTCGAGGAGGGTGTCAGGTTTGATACGCAACACTGTTTTTTCACATATATCGCGAACCAAGGCGGTGTCAGCTGCAAGCAACACATCTTTGGTGTAGAGAATACCCACCACATACTCAGGCGATCCATCGACAACCGGATATCGTGAGTAAGCATCCCCCCCAATCTTTTTTCGCAAGGTAGCATCAAGTGCTTGGGATGCGGGCAAAGTGGCGACCTGCATCCTCGGCGTCATGATATCCTTTGCTTTTTTGTGTGAGAATTGAAGTGCGCCATGCACAATACGCTCTTCGTCGCCATCAATAGGGGAGTGTTCGGAATCCTCATGCTCAGAAATTATTTCCATAAGCTCTTGTTTTGAGTAGATGGTGGGGAGCTCTACTCCAAGCAACTTGTCCAAAAGCCAACCGATAGGAGAGGTGATAGGCCAGAGTGCGAACATGAGTCCGTGTACAAATGGTGCCCAGTACGCACCAAGACGCAATGCGTGACGTGAAAACACAGCCTGGGGGACAATGTCACCAAATACAAAAATGAGGGTGGTTGCGAGCCCTACTGCAAACACACCAGATATAATCGAACCTAAATATACCGAGAGTGCGGTGTTGACGAGTACATTACTCAGAAGGAGGGTGGTGAGGAGCCTATTACCTTGTGTGCGCAAAGGTACTATTTTTTGTGCATACATGTTGCCGAGACGCGCTTGGCGTGCGAGCGCGTGTGTGCTGAGGCTCATAAGACCTAAGGTGAGGCCGGCAAAAATTGCAGAGAGCGCAAGGAGTCCGAAAACTATGAAGTATTCCATCGGTGAAAGCTATCGTAGCGCGGAATTATGAGTGGTGCAAGGAGGTGTGTGGAGCACTTTGTACACACTACTCCCTAAGTCGCCACGAATCACTAAGTGTAATTGTTCGCTACGCTCCAATTCCGCCCAGTAGGAATTTCTTTCATTATATGGACGGTATAGGTCTCGTATCTCACTTCGCCCTCATTGCGGTACACTCGACCTCTTCGAATCTTACTCGGAAGGTGTGCAGACACCTTCCTTGGGCGGACTAGCTTGTCCGCTTCGCCACCAACCTAGTCCCCTGAGCATGAGGCTATTATAACCAGATTCTCCAACCGCGAGTACATGCACAAATTGGCTCAACAGGCTGCGTTTATCAGGATGTTGCGGAGGGTGGGTGTGTGACATAAAGTGTGGTTTTAGTGCCCCTTCAGGTGCATGGACCCGACCATAAGGTATTCATACAGAACGTAATCTAATCCGCATATTATGCTATATTGAATAGGTTACGTATGAAACTACTCGCAGAGATTAATGACTATACGCTTGATATTGGTCCCAAAGAAGTCGGGGGGCAAGAATATCGTCTACGTAAAACCGTACGCGCAATTCTCTACAATAGTGAGGGAAAAATTGCCCTTCAGTGTTTACGTACTCTTGGGTACTGCAAATTGCCAGGAGGAGGGATAGATGCCGGAGAGACCCCCGAACAGGCACTTGCCCGAGAAGTAGCAGAAGAAGTTGGTTGCGAATGTGCAAAAGTTGCGGATGTCGGCGCAACTATAGAATATCGCATGCAAACACAAACAATACAAATATCGTATTGTTTTGTGGCGAAAGTCCTTTCTAAGATAATAGAGCCGAGTTTAAGTGAAAATGAGGTCTCACAAGGTCACGAAATAGTATGGATGTCACTTGATGAAGCGATTGTGCGTATGCAAGATAGAAAGCCGGAATATTATGACGAAACATTTATTCGATTTCGCGATCTTGTTTTTTTAGAGGCGAGTAGAGAGTTAAAAATTTGATTAACCACCTATAACTTTTCTCTTATGAAAGACCTAGACCATTACGCAAAGTTACCGAGGAAACGAGTCCATGTTGCCGCCCTTATTTTTAATGAGTTGGGACGCATACTCCTGGTAAAGCCAAGTTACAAAGACAAGTGGTCTCTTCCTGGCGGATCGGTTGAGGCGGGTGAATCCCCTCTTGCTGGCTGTGTGCGCGAAGCGCAAGAAGAGACTGGTATAGTAATACGTGAGGCGAAGTTTCTCTGTGTGCAGTATGTCACAGATGCGGAAAAAGGGGACGCTCTCTTTTTTATGTTTGATTGCGGTGTTATAGATGAAAGTCAGCTCAACAGTGTCTCAGCACAGACAGGTGAGATAGAGCAATGCATGTTTGTTGATATAAAAGAAATTAACTTGTATGTGCCGGATGGTGTGGCGACACGCATTAAGGCCGGCCTCGATGCCAAACGAGATGCGAGCATGGGGTACGTTGAACGCAATACGTAATTTGTACGGCACTGTACAAAAGTAAATGTATGTGCTATGATAATTATCAGTAACTCAGGCAAGTCCTGGGTTTTCCGGTAACTTTGTAACAATGATGATTGGAGGCAGGAAATGAAACGTTATTTGATTGGAATACTCAGATACTTGTTCTATACACACGAACGTATTGGTAAAAATGGCAAACCATTCCGTATGTACAAATTTCGCACAATGGTAAGTAATTCAGACGAATTACTTGATTATGTGGAACGGGTGCAAGGTCGAGATGCGCGGGGTAAGATTGTTGGTGACATGCGACTCACGACATTCGGTAAGTTTCTCAAGAAGCACCGCGTGGATGAGTTTCCGCAATTAATCAATGTACTGAAGGGTGAAATGATGTTGGTTGGACCACGTCCGCACAGCGAACGCTTTGCACGTAAATGGGTTCCCGAAGATTTGCCTGAACGAAGATTGTTGGTAAAGCCGGGCTTATTTAAACCAATGATGGCGTATTGTGATTATGATGAGGGTGGTCTCGAGTTTGTGACGGAGCGGAAGTTTTTGGAAGACTACCTCCAGGCGCCGTTCCGGACGCAGTGCAGGTATCTTCTGCGGATACTGTTACCACCTCGCTTCAAATGGCAACTAATACCAGGCGGTCGCGTGTATACAAAGAAAGACTTCTATACAAAAAGAACCCCACGATTATGAAGGGGTGCTCTTCAAAAGACCTGTTTTTAATGCAGGTCTTTCGTTTATCATTTCGGCACTTTTTGTTATAAACCAACACTGGGGTGCCCCACAGCAACTTGCAATATAAGGTTTTTCTACGTGTCCGCCCAGTAGGATTCGAACCTACGACCGTCTCCTTAAAAGGGAGCTACTCTACCAACTGAGTTATGGGCGGATATATGTACTTTGTACACTACACTCACATCTTCTTGTCACGCACCTTTTGACTACCAAGACAGGTATGGGCGGATATGTGCACTACCCGTAGTAGTTCGGCACTATAATAGAATAAAATACCAAAATTGTCGACCCAAGTCTTTTTATAGAGGTATATCCATAGCGTATGGTCCTGCACCCAGGACGAGGAGGGAGAGGCACCCAGCCCACAACAGAAGCAATACTTCACGTTCGTTGGCGGTGCTTTCGCGTGACAAACTAGACTCAATCCCAAGAAAGGCAACAATGGCACCCACCAATGCCGCACCTTGCACCCACGCACCTGCAATAAGGAGAATGCCCACAATCCCTTGTATCCATGCGAGACACTGCAATGCTCGCGCAGGGATTGGTGCGAGTATTGACGAAAGACCATCATATAAACGTTTTCCATGCATAATGAAAACATACCCAATCACCACCCGTAACAGTAGTGCGGCAAAGAGGTGAAAATCAAGCAATGCGGGAAATATAGAAAACATGGGATAGTGAATACTAAATAATCTAGTGGGATGTGCTACACATCATCGCACAGTGGCGAATATTTTGTAAGCAGGTAGTATACATCGTAATGAACAACATGTATCTCATACTACATAATATCAGAAGCGCCTACAATGTGGGTGCCATACTCCGTACTGCAGATGGGGCAGGAGTACAAAAAGTGTATCTTTGTGGATATACTCCCGCACCCATTGATCGGTTTGGGAGAGTGCGTACCGACATTGCCAAAGCGGCGCTCGGAGCAGAAGCAAGTGTGTCTTGGGAGAGTGTTCCCCACACACAAACCCTCATTACTACGTTACAAAAAGAAGGGGTGCGGGTGGTGGCAGTAGAGCAAGATGCACGTGCGCAGCCCTACACCACACTCACGTTGGATGCCACTCCCCTCGCACTTATTTTAGGCGAAGAAGTAGCGGGAATCCCACTCGAGATAATAGACCAAAGTGACGCCAGTATCGAGATACCCATGTTTGGCAGCAAAGAATCACTCAATGTGTCAGTCGCCGCTGGGGTGGTATTATTCCACCTCCGCTCCACGTACCGGATGGAGGAGTGATTGTAATTCGTCACGCACCACCTGTTCATCACTCCAGGGTTCTTTCGAGCCACCCTTACCCATAATATACGGATCAGTACCTTTGCCGGTTACGAGCACCACGTCACCGGCACGCGCCTTGTGAAGTGCGTGACGTATGGCGAGCCTCCGGTCTATAATAATGGTTGGTTTTTTTTCAACCATACCTGCCTCCATGTCGCGCACAATACTCAGGGGATCCTCGTCATACGGGTCTTCGTTGGTGAGTATCACTTCAGCACAGTATCGCTCTGCAATCGCTGCCATTTGAGGGCGTTTCCATACATCTCGTCCACCCCCACAATTACCCAATACACAAATTTTACGGTCTTTGGGAAATGCCCCATATAATTTTTCGAGGGAGTCTACCGTGTGTGCATAGTCAACAATTGCGGTAAATTGTTGACCCTCTTCTATTTTTTCCACACGTCCTTTTACAAGGGCGACCTGTTCGATTGCTCGTTTAATAATGTCGGTGCCGATACCAAACGATCGAGCAAACGTGGCTGCGGCGAGAATATTGTACGTGTTAAACACGCCGACCAAAGGGGAGTGAATGGATATCCCTTCAAAGGTGAGGAGTACTCCGCGGTCGTTTTCAATGTGTGGTTCAGCATGTTTAAGTGAATATCCATACGCTTCAATAGCCTTCGGCACGTCGAGAAACAAGTGTCCGTATTCGTCGTCTCGATTTGCCACCATCACTTTCTTTGGTTTCGTGGATTGAATGAGTGCGTCTCGGAGTGATAGTTTTGCGTCACGATATGCTTCAAATGAACCATGACTTTCAATATGTTCAGGGGATAGGTTGGTAAATATGAGCGCATCAAGTGCAATATGCGCATGGCGGTGTAGGCGTGCACCCTCACTCGTCATTTCGACCACCGCAACAGCGCATTGCTGAGTAACGGCACGTGCCAAAAAATGCTGCATAAAAAAGCGGCCAGGCATACTCATTTTGTAGAGATTTGGTTCAGTGATGTCGCCTACCTTGAACCGAATGGTGTTACTCAAAGCGGTGCGGTACCCGGCCTCTTCAAGAATTGCAGAGATGAGTTCGGTCACCGTACTTTTACCTTTGGTACCAGTGACTCCTACCACATAGAGTTTTTGTGCGGGTGATCCATACCGAAGGGTACCCAGAGCAGCAAGGGTTTTGTGATACACGGGCTGAAGAGTGTGAAATACACTTTTCGGAATGAATGAGCGTACGATGCTAAGGAATGATTCCATGTGCAATACGTAGAATATTAACTGCGGGCGAGTAAGCGAAGCGCTTCGCGGATTCGATCACTTTGCGACTCTATGTCAGAGGGGATGAGGCGTAGAGCGTCACGTGCTTCATCAGAACGATACCCAAGCGCCTTGAGCGCTTCAAGTACATCTTCATCTTCGTGACGGGTGGTAGTGGTAACATCTTCAATATTAAGAAGTACCACTTTCTCCTTTAGCTCGAGTACAATTTTTTCCGCACTTTTTTTACCCACCCCACTTACCGAGGTAAGGTATCCGACATCACCATGCGCAATCGCACTCACTAATTTTTCGATACGTTCAAGACCCAAGATACCCAATGCGGAACGTGGACCAATACCACTAATACTAATAAGCATAATGAAGAGCTCAAGCTCTTCATAGGTAAAAAACCCAAAGAGGTCAAGTGCGTCTTCTCGTACGGAGAGGTGGGTAAAGAGGGCGCACTCGTCACCCAAAGCAACTGACTCAAGAGTTTGGTGTGTACAATGTACCTTATACCCCACCCCATGGACGTCAAGCATAAGAAAGGTTGTTTTTTTGGCACGTATGGTGCCCGAAAGATGCGATATCATATCGCTATCATAACGTAAGAGGAGTGTGTGTGCGAACCCCTTGCGTTTATTGAACAATATGGTATCTTCTTCCTACACAACAGAAATATATATGCCCATCACCACTTCAGCAAAAAAAGCACATCGAGTAAGCGAGCGGAAGCACGTCTTTAACCTTCGTCGCACCCGCGACATGAAAGATGTTGTGAAAGAGGTCACCAAAGCCGCAACCACAGGGAATACTGATGAGGCGGTCAAACTTCTTCCTAAGGCATACCAGGCTATTGATAAGGCTGCAAAAAGAGGACTCATCAAAGATAACAATGCTGCTCGTAAAAAGTCCAGATTGACGAAACTCATCACAAAAGGGAAAGAGAAAAAGTAATCCCACACCCTAATGATACAAAAACCGCCCTCCAGGGCGGTTTTTCATGCAACAATATTTGCTTTTCACCTCACACACAATGTCTCCCAGACATTGCTCTGGCATCACTACCTCGCTTCGCTCGTTGTGCGACCAATTTTTGTTAGCTACAGGCGTTACAAAAATGGAAGTACTCCTGTGGTGCTCCCAGAGGGAATCGAACCCCCATTTTAGCCTCCGCAAGGCCATGTTCTATCCATTAAACTATGGGAGCGTGGTTTTCAAAAAAAGACGACCTTCTTTCGTCGCCACTACTATACCAACTTTTTTCAGAATTCGCCAGTCAGGTTGGTTTAGAACCCCAACCACTCCATTAGGTGGTGAATGAGGGGTTCTTCGTGGCTTTCCTCAGGGAGAAAATCGAGAAGAAAGTCGTGCACATGATCTACATCTACATTGAGAAGGGGAATATACACTGACATTGCAAAATGTGCTTTTGGTTCGAGTATAAGTTTTGCAACATGATTAGGAGAGAGTTCTGCAATTGAGAATGACTTAAGGTTACTAAATGGATATAGCGCATCGTCGATACGCACTCCCCGCTGTGCGAGCGCAAAGTGCACATTATTTGGTTTGCGTCCCGCAAAGAGTGCAAGGACAAATGAACTAATCAAAATAAGAAGGGCAAATAGTACGTTGTTAAACAACATGGCTCCTACTGATGCCGCGACCGCAAGGAGTCCAAGAACCCAATACCAGTCTTGTGATTTTTCGACATGTACATACTCGGGAGCAACCCACTCAATAGGTTGACGAGCGGTGCTGGCGGGAGGTGTTGGTGATGAGTTGTCAGACATATCTCCATGATAGACCCAAAGGCAATTACATGCTAGTCGTGCATCCACAGGTTGTCTGCAAGGTTGGTGGATGATACATAAAAACACGCGAGCAGGTAGCGCTCGCGTGAATAAGGGTGACTGTGATGGTTAGTTGTTACACAGCACGTAACTTGTGGTATCCCGGTCTTTATCGAAGTCTCGGTGCTCCTCCAAAGTGTCCGTTTGAGGGGTAGAGCAATGCGTTTGCGCAGATCTCTGCGATCCTGCGCCGTTTTCTTGACAATCAGTAGTTGTATTGTCGCCTTGTTGTGTACCCATTGTGTATATGCCTCCAGTTGGTAAAAAGAACAGTACCCTCCTTGAGACGGCATACACATACAACTCTTACACAACAATGGGTATAAAAAACAGGTGTACGCATACGGCGGACACCTGGGGGTTAGGGAAATTCTGTTTCCAATGTGTGTAGGTGAGAGTAAAATTCGACCCAGGATGTAATGCGGAGCGCTGTAGAACCGGTGTCCACATGCTGGTTGTATTCCCATGAAAAGAGGTAGCGACAAGGTACCACCTCTACCAATGGTTCAAGTTTGTCCAAATCATCATCAAGGTATATATCGAGCCCTGCACAGGCCGCCGCCTTGGTTTCTCCGTAGCCACACCCAAATATTTGGATATCAAGCTCATGTTTTTGTAGCCAAGACTTCGCAACCATAAGCCCTTTGTGGGCTCGAGAGGTGACGATTTTTACCGTGTGTCCCTCAGAGAGAAGTTGTGGAATATACATCAGCGCCCCCGGTACTGGCTGAATGCGCAAACCCACTTCTTCCGTTTCGTAAATAAGTTTTTGCAGACATTGGTACTGCTCAAAGGTTAACCAGTTATTAGGCACCACCCAATCTTTTTTGAATCGACCAGGTGGAATATTGACCTCATACATCTGTTTTGCAACAGATGATTTGAGGTCTCCGCAGTCAGCAATTACCCCATCAAAATCCAAACCAATATTCATCACCATCTCCTACAAATTTATTATCTTCTATAGGTAATTAGAGCACAGGAGACGGGGATAGGGAAAGGGGTGCGATTAGACACCCCTTTCCACCACGCTCCAATTTTGGCGGTGTTTATTGGACAAAGTTCGAATGTATCTTGAGTTAAATCCTGATTCAAACTAAATGCGCCTCGGACACGCTCGCGGACTCGCGTGTGCAAAAACCAAAAATTTCCTTGCATTTTTCTCGCGTCTCCTCCCCCCACCCCTCCACCGCGAAGCGGAAAAGAAATGGAAAGGAAATGGAAAGGAAATGGAAAGGAAATTTTTGGTTTTGCTTCGCCGTTGTCATTTGAAATAATCGCAGATTATTGCTATGCTTGTTTTGTGAGCAAAGAAAGTAATGACTCATATTTCTATACTATCAAAAGTAGCATACTATGGCAACTATATCACAGAATATAAAGAGAGTGCGAGCAAAACAAGGATTGACGCAAGACGACTTGGCTAAGAAAGCCAATATTAAATATTCTACCCTTACGAAGATTGAGGGTGGTGTCGTTACAAAACCAAGTGTTCAAACAATTCAAAAAATCGCCAAGTCGTTGGGCGTTCCGATGGAGGAATTATTAAAATAACTACAAAATTATGAAGTCAAAAACAATTATTATCTTACTGATTATCATCGGTGCTCTATATCTTGGTGGTCGCTATGTATACTATGGTTCTCTCGTGAGAAATTGTATTTATACAGAAAATAGACTTCCTGTCCCCGAACAGCTTACTAAAGGCGAAATATTGGTCGCTAAGGATGCATATCTCGCTGTGGGCCACGACAAAGAATATACCTGTCTAAAAAACTTTGGAAGTATTGACAGAGAAATCGTTGGAGCCGATTCCATCAATAATCTTACGATTGGAAGGCACTATTTTACCGACAGAGGATTGACGGTGGAGTCGCTCAAAAAAGGTACTTCATTTCGTGTTGTCGATGTTGTTGCGGTAACCAAGCATGGGCTCTCGACGATTGATTCGGGTTCTGGGCCAATATATTACCTCATCTTAAAAGATCAAAATAATATCTCCTATCAGATTGCAACAGTGTCCCTCGGTCTTAACAAAGAAGATTTATTTCTCTCTTTTGTAGACTCTTCTAAGACACTCGATTCTTCTGCTATAAAATTATTGAGCCCAGATAGTTTTGATGAAACTGCCGACTACCAAGGGGAAAATTCTCTCAAATATACAGGGAAACTATCGGAGTTATCTGATGCTTATTTAAAAAGTACAGAGCCGCAGTGGAAAAAGTTGTCAGATCGTCTTGAGCGTGGAGAAAAATTTGACATTATGGTAGTAATTGATTTACGTGATGATAATTTTAAGGAAATTAAGCTTTCCGATAATCAGGAGGAACGCTACAAACAGGTTGCTCAAATTCAGGATGAGTTTCTTAAAAAAATCCCAAGTAATCTTGTCTTGAAGGGTGTTGAGAAAGATAGGGCATGGCCGTATGTTTCTGTGGAGGCAAATTTGGATTTACTAACTTACCTTGTTGATGAACAGGTGACTCTTAAAATAAAATCGATATCAGAACTAACTCGAGTGCGGTAGGGAGTCAATCCCCGTCGTTTTATAATTTTTCCTAAAAACGGCGGGGGTTGTTGTGCGCGCACTGGGTTGGCGGGGTAAGCACAATAAGATTTGTTT
>JAKFXP010000020.1 GCA_021731325.1 Parcubacteria group bacterium | reverse complement strand
TGCGCGCAGGTGATACATGAGTACGTTAAATGCGGCAGGGGTGTTGGTTTGGGTTACTCGTCCATTGCGCACAATTGCGTCAAACATATTTGAGCGACCCTGGATATCATCTGACTTCACGGTGAGCATCTCTCGTAAGGTGTACGCGGCACCGTATCCCAAGAGTGCCCAGACTTCCATTTCTCCAAAGCGCTGACCTCCATTCTGCGCTTTACCACCCAACGGCTGCTGAGTAATGAGGGAGTATGGTCCGATAGAACGCATGTGGATTTTGTCCTCAACCATGTGGTGCAGCTTCATGATGTACATGTAGCCAATCGCCACCTTTTGGTCAAAGAGTTCACCGGTACGACCATCTTTGATAGCTACCTTACCATCCTCGGGATACCCGGCCGCAACCAGCTCTGCCTTGATCTCATCATCAGTAGCGCCTGAAAAAGGTGGGCAAATAGCCTGATAATTGAGGGTATGCGCAGCAAGTCCGAGATGCAGCTCAAGAATTTGTCCGAGGTTCATACGACTTGGCACGCCGAGTGGCGTCAAAATGACATCCACCGGAGTTCCATCTGCAAGGTACGGCATGTCTTCCTCAGGAAGAATACGGGAAATAACTCCCTTGTTGCCGTGACGTCCAGCGAGCTTGTCGCCCACGGACACATTACGAATCTGTGCCACCGTCACCTGAATCTTTTTGAGTACTCCCGATTGGAGCTGGTCGCCGTTTTCACGGGAGAAGATCTTTACGCCAACGACACGACCACGCTTCCCTCCTTCAAGACGAAGGCTTGTATCTTTTACGTCTTTTGCCTTCTCACCGAAGATTGATCGGAGCAAACGCTCTTCAGGGGTAAGTTGACTTTCACCCTTTGGCGTTACCTTACCAACTAAAATATCTCCTGAATGAAGTTCTGCACCGATGCGTACTACTCCCTCTTCGTCGAGATTTTTGAGTTTTGCTTCACCGACGTTTGGAATATCGTGAGTAGTGACCTCGGGACCGAGTTTGGTATCACGCACCACACACTCGAATTCCTCCATGTGAATAGAGCTAAATTTCGCATTTTTTACGAGACGCTCCGAGAGCACAATGGCGTCCTCGTAGTTCGCACCACTCCAGGGCATAAACGCCACCAGTGCATTTTGACCAAGCGCGAGCTGTCCGTTCACCGTTGAACTCGTGTCTGCAAGAAGCTCGCCACGCTTTACTTTTTGGTTGAGACGCACAATAGGGCGCTGATAGAAGCAGGACATGTCGTTGGTGCGACTAATGCCCACCAAAGGGTATTCGTCCTTCTTACCCTTGTCGTTCGTAATAACAATATGTCGTGCATCAACTGAAGTAATGAGACCTGCTTCTTTTGCCATTACGAGGCGTCCGGTATCCAAAGCTGCGCGCGCTTCAACACCCGTTGCGACCAACGGCACCTCAGGTACGAGGCACGGCGTTGCCTGCTTCTGCATGTTACTACCCATTAAGGCTCGGTTTGCATCGTCATTTTCGAGGAAGGGGATCATTGAGGTTGCAATAGAGAACGGCTGCGTCGTTGCAACGTCCATGTACTGCACATCATGTTTGGACACCAGTCGCGGCTCACCGCGATAGCGCACCTCAATCAAGTCTTCAGAAATAGTCTTACCCGTCTCATCGAGGGGGGATGCGGCATGGGCGATGTAGGCATCCTCCTCTTCGAGTGCGTTGAGATACACCAATTCACCGGTAATGGTACCGTCTTTTACTTTAATGTAGGGGGTTTGGATAAATCCAAAGCGGTCAATCTCGGCAAAGTTTGCGAGGTGTAAGATAAGACCGATGTTTGGACCTTCGGGGGTGTGAATCGGACACACGCGACCGTAATGGGAAGGGTGTACGTCACGTACCTCAAATCCGGCACGCTCACGAGTAAGACCACCGGGGCCGAGGGCGGAAAGCGTGCGTAAGTGCTCAAGTTCGGTAAGCATATTCTGCTGTTGCATGAACTGCGAGAGCTGGTTGGTGGTAAAAAATTCTTTAATGGAGGCCTGGAGGGGACGGGGGTTGATGATAGATACCGGTGAACTTGTTTCAGGTTCGATCGTACTCATGCGGTCTTGGATATTGCGCTTCATACGAGACACACCCACTCGAACCTTCTGCTGCATCATTTCACCCACAAACCGTACGCGACGAAATCCTAGGTGGTCAATATCGTCAGCGATTGCTTCAGGGTCGTTATTGAGATCAGCGACATGCGTCACGATCGTCACCAAGTCCTCAAGAGAAATGGTACGTCGTCCGATTTCCTCTGCCGTAAGCGCTTTGTGGAAGCGCTGATTAAATCGGTGACGACCAACTTCAGAAAGATCGTACCGCTCTTCACCTAATACGGAACGTACAAAGTCACGTGCCGCATCGGTCGTGGCGATGTCCCCATCACGCATACGACGATACATCTCGACAAATGCCTCTTCGGAGGTTTTTGCAGGGTCTTTGGCAAGAGTGTTCGCCACTGATTCACGAGCACCATCGTTTTTGTCGAACAGTTTGAGCATGTCCTCGTCCGTACTTGCACCAAGAATGCGAAGGAATGAAGTGATGGGAAGTTTGCGCTTGCGGTCGATACGTACGTAAATAGCGCCATCTGCCTCGGACTCGATTTCTACCCATACTCCACGCGCAGGAATAATTTTTGCGCCAAAGTAGGTATTACCCTTAATGATCTGTGAGGTGAAGAATACACCGGAAGAACGGGCGAGCTGCGGTACTACCACACGCTCGATACCGTTGATGATGAATGTACCGTGGTCGGTCATCATCGGAAAATCCGTAAGAAAAATTTCCTGGCGACTCTCAGTACCCAATGTCTTATTCTTGAGACGTACAATTGCCTTGATAGGTGCCTCGTAGGTACGCATCGACTCCTTGGCCACGTATTCACCAATTTGAGGCTCACCTACCTCATAGGACTCAAAATGAAGATCGAATTTCTTCTCTCCGTAATCACGGATAGGAGAAAACTCATTGAAGACCTCTTTGATACCCGTCTCGATGAGCCACTTGAAGCTCGTGAGTTGTGGCTCAACAAGATTGGGGAGCTCCGCGTATGGCTTGCGAAAGCGTTTAAAGGTCTTTTGCGGACGGGCGATGGTGTTCTTGGTTGACATAACATCTCGTAATAAACGGGTAATGACTCCAGCTTCTCCTCACTCAGCACTTCAGACTCGCAACTCACAACAAAAACCCTCAAAGAGGGCGGATATGCACGCCGCGGATTATCGTTGAAGCGACACCGTGTAAAAAGTTTAAGTGTGTAAAAAGTGTTAGATAATGGCTCCCGCTCCCGTAACGCAATCAATCCGTAAGTAGTAGAAACAGTATAGTCAATACTGGGTATTTGTCAATATGGGTCAAGGTCACTAGTCTCAAAACTGTGGATAAGTAAAACCGGACGATTGTCGTCCGGTTACCCATTTCTTAGAGATGCTCTTTATTCCTGATTGAACCCGGCCATCCTTTTGTAAGGTCACCGTATCAACTTCTTCTGAGCAAAAATATAACTACAACGTACCATCTTCTTTCCATTTATCAATTTTTGCCCGGTGGCCGGAGAGGAGGACTTTGGGTACCGCGTACTGCTTCTTTTTCCACATCAAGACCTCAGGCCGAGTATACACATCGCTTCCCGCCACTCGTCGCTCTTCAATTGACTCATCATGCCCCAAGACCCCCGGTAGACGCCTCGTCATGCAGTCCAGGATGACCATGGCGGGTAGTTCTCCACCGGTAAGGGTATACGGGCCTATCGTGATTGCTTCGGCCTCTAGGGCGTATTTGACGCGTGCATCAACCCCCTCATATCGCCCACAGATCATCACGATGTGTTTGTAGGTCTCGGTAGCCTGCTGTGCGTATGCGGTATCAAACTGCGTACCTCCCGGCTCGAAGAAGAGCACTTTTACGGTAGCAGGATTTTTGCGCCCAATAGCTTTCTGGGCTGCTTTGAGAAGACTCTCCGGCTCGAGTACCATACCTGGACCTCCACCGTACGGCCGTCGATCAACCCGTCGCCACTTATCGGGCGTAAAGTCACGCGGATTATAAAACGATACCTGTATCTTCTTGCGTTCAATTGCACGTTTGATAATCGACTCGTTGAGGTACGAATCAAATGCGGTCGGAAAGAGGGTAATAATATGGAAGTGCATAGACTACAACACTACCACTTTCACCCCAAAACGAAAACACCCCCAATTAAACACCTTTAAGGTATCTAATTGGGGGGTGTTTTCCTATATACTTTTAGTCGAGTTTGAGATCGGCCATCGCCTCATCGAGTGAGCGTGCTGCCTCCGACTGAGGAGCTGCTGGTGCACTCGCTTGCGGTGCACGCAAACCACCTTCTGGCTCATTTATCTTCAAGTTTACACGGGCATTGTTCTTCATGCCTACGACGCGCAAGAGCGTACGAATCGCCTTTGCGGTATTGCCACTCCGGCCAATAATCTTACCCATATCTTCATGGTTAACGTCGAGAGTAAGAAGAACTCCCATTTCATCTACGGTACGGTCAACCTTGACCGCCTCAGGGTGGTCAACGAGACCCTTCACTACGAACTCAAGAAACTGCTGGTCGTCGTTCATGGTATTGTCTGTGTTTGTTCCTAAACTGGTAATCGGACCTTGTAACAATACTCATTGTACCTAGCCTGTGGCGTATGGCAAGATGGAGCCTGTGGCAAAGTGTGGTACGAAAAAAGCGCTTATGCGCTCTTCTCCGCTACTGCCTCTTTGATAATTGGAGTCTTTTTAGGAAGTACATTCTTCTTTTTGCCCTCAATAATCTTTTTGGTTACGAGGAGGTTGTGTACCGTATCGGACACTTGTGCACCTTTCTTAATCCACGCCTGCACCTTATCACCGTCAATTACGGTCGTGTCCGTATGCGGATTATGGTGACCCACAATCTCAATATAATTCGAACTTTTTGGACCGCGAGTAGATTCGGTGACCACCACGCGAAATTCTGCATGATTCTTCCGCCCGACGCGCTGTAATCGTATTGTTACCATAGTGCCCACTAATCTACCAGACCCAAGGCAAAAGGTCAATGGCATAGACCGTATCGCGCTACGCTACGTTAGATGTAGCTTAAAATAAGGATTATTACACCCACCCTTTCACTTCGAGCGCCTTTCTTGCTGCCTCCTGTTCTGCCTCCTGCTTTGAGTTTCCACGACCTTTTGCAACCAATTCATCCTTGATGTACGCACCAACAGTAAACTGTTTGTTGTGATCAGGACCCTCTTCGGTGAGTATCGCATAGCTCGGGGTCACTGACACACGCTCTTGAGCAACCTCCTGAAACTGGCTCTTGCTGTCTTGCCAAAGTCGTTTACGTACCACCTCGTCCACTAGCGGAAAAATGTATGCGCCAATAAACGAAACAGCTGTATCATACCCTTGATCAAGATAGATGGCGCCAATCACCGCCTCAAATGTGTTCGCGAGAATATACTGTCGTGCACGACCCAAATCACGAGCTTCTCCGCGAGAAAGCAGCAAACAACTATTCATGTCAAGTTTGGTTGCTGCTTCGGCGATAGTATTCGTATTTACCAATGCTGCACGGTAGGCGGTTAATTCTCCTTCGGTACTCTCTGGGTATTTATCGTATAAAAACCGCGTCACTGCCAATTCAAGCACTGCATCTCCCAAAAATTCAAGGCGCTCATTGTGTTCAGCGACCTCTCCTCGATGTTCGTTCACATATGAACGGTGTGTAAATGCGGTACGAATTAAGTCAGTGTTGTTGAACGATACACCCAATCGTTCAGTAAACGCGTGTATTATTTTTTCGGTATCTGCGTGTGCCATAAACATACGAGCACGTACCCCCCACAAAGGGCACGGTGCAAAAATTATATAATCAAGCTTTCAAAACAACGTTCTTATGCCTTCTCTTGCGTACTCAGGAGTACGTTAATCGCTTTGGTAATAATCGTCAGTATATCGTGATAGAAGTTAAGCTCCAAAATATCGGCGAGTTTGAACCATCGTGCATCATCCAGCCCCCCTTTTTCCTCAAGATGAATCTCAGCAAAGGTGGATTCGAGCAAGAAATACGTGACATGTTTGCGTATCTTTCCCTTTTCAGGATTTGACGCAACGTACTCATTCTCACCTAACTTTTCTCGTACCACCGCCTCAAGCCCCAACTCTTGTCGTATTTCACGTACCGTCCCCTCTTCTGCCGTCTCTGCATCTTCAATACCCCCTTTTGGCAACGTCCAGTGCCCAAAGACATCATGTACCAAGGCTACGTATACTTCAGCACCTTCGCGCGCATATACCACAGCACCCCCCTTACGTTCGACCGGCATTTTTTCGTACGGTACTAACGGACGCTCTTTACGTTTCTCCTTCCCCCCCGTCTCGTTTTTTCCCGGCTCTCCCAGTTCTTTGTAGACACTGCCAAGAACGCCATTTATAAATCGCCCTGATGATTCGCCGCCAAAGTTTTTACCCAGCTCAATTGCTTCATTAATAGCTACTTTTGCAGGGACTTCGGATCGGTCACTAAATAAAAGCTCGAAGAGGCCGATACGCAAGATGTTACGATCAACTCGAGATATTTTGTCAATCGGCCATTCGGGTGCTGCTTTGGTAATCACCAAGTCAACATCTGACTGTTTTTGGAGCACTCCATGCAATAGACGCTTCATAAAAGGAGCGTCTTGTGAGTCGGGGGCAAATTCTTGTACATTTCGTACCAGAGCTGCTTCGGTATCAAAAGTAGTCGTCCCTTCATCAAGGTTCATATCCCACTCGAAGAGGGTTTGGAGTACTATTGACCTGGAAAGGTGCCGATTGGACATTGTAATCAAGGTGCTTCAGGCACTTCAAAGTCCCACCGTTACACGTAACGTATCGTCGGGGCTTCGCGGAACCTAACTTTTCTTTTCTGCAACCTTTGCAGGTTTTGCTTTCTTTACTTTGGTGACTGCTTCTTTTTTGACGCTTTTCTTTTTTGTGGTCTTTGCAACTTTTGCAGGAGCTTTCGCCAATGCAAGAATCTGCTTTCCACGGTACATGCCGGTCACGGGGTCTACAAAGTGCTTCCGACGCACGCCGGTTTCAGTCTTCACCACGGTTGCAATGCTCGCATGGTGATGTGAACGGCGACTCGCCGTCTTACTATGGGTTATTTTCATTCGTACCGACATTACGCAATACTATACGCGAACGTGGCTAAAATGCAAGACGCTCGGGTGCATCTGTGGACAATTCACCCAATGCGACTACAGAACGATGCTCGATGTGCGGGAGATAAGCCAAACTTCCGTATCCTCTCCTGATGGACACGTGTTCCATACCCCTTATGTCGCGCAAACTCATATTCTGGATACTGAACATCCAGTTCTACCATATACCGATCTCGGGTCACCTTTGCGAGTATCGCTGCTGCACTGATGAGTGGTTCGGTAACATCCCCGTGAATGATAGTGCGTTGTTTTGTAAACTCTTTTGGTGCAAGGAGACTGCCATCAAGTAGTATCGTAGCGATGTTTGGCACTTCGGTATGTGTGAGGCCACGGACCAGTGCATCACGAACGGCATGTTGTATACCCTCGGTGTCGATATACTGGGCAGAAGAAAGCATGACTGACCATCGCACATCCGGCAGGGT
The DNA here is from genome assembly GCA_021731325.1 of Parcubacteria group bacterium. GTDB lineage: Bacteria > Patescibacteriota > Minisyncoccia > Phycocordibacterales > UBA12088 > UBA12088. The sequence goes on along the minus strand of JAKFXP010000020.1, from coordinate 7,898 downwards.
TGTCAATATTTCGTACCACGCTTCACGTTTTTTTTCTGAGAGAATTTTAGAATCTCGGATACCTATAAGCTGCGTGATATCAAATGACGCGTTTACTGCAAATACTCCGACTGCTACCGGCCCCGCGAGTGGCCCTCGTCCCGCTTCATCAATACCTACTGTCCACTTGACCATGCGAAATACGATAGCATATTTTCATCCAAAAAATTACTGAAGTATGGGCTATGGTATACTTACCCCATCATCCGGTAGGAAAGATATGTCTGATTTTGTACATCTCCACACCCACAGTCATTACTCCCTCTTAGGCGCCGTACCCAAGATAAAGCCACTCGTGGCGCGTGCTAAGGAGTTTGGTATGACCGCTCTCGCCCTCACCGATAACGGTAACCTATACGGTGCCATTGAGTTTTATCAAGTCTGCGAAAAGGCCGGGATCAAACCAATTTTGGGACTTGACGCATACCTGGCACCACGGTCACGACTTGATATGGATCCAATTATTGACACAAAACGGAGTCGATTGGTTCTCTTGGCTGAAAATAACGCGGGGTATAAAAATCTCATTAAGTTGGTCACCAGTTCATATTGTGAAGGTTTTTTCCATAAGCCACGAATCGACCGGGAGATTCTTCAGAAATGGCACGAGGGACTTATTGCAATTATTCCATCTATTGCCGGAGAACACATTAGTGCTTTGCGCGGTAACGACGCCGAAAAAGCAGCAGAGATTATCCGTTCGTACCAAACACTCTTTGGCACCGAGAACGTATTCCTCGAACGTACTCATCATCCGGAAATTGAAGGGCATGAATATTTGCAAATACAAATACAAAAACTATCAGAACAGACCGGAGTACCGCTTGTTGCAGCGCACGATACTTTTTACCTTGCACCAGAAGACCGTCTCGCGCGAGAGACGATGATTAAAATACAAAACGGGGGTTCATTGGAAGAAGAGGGATTTTTTGAAGACGAAGATTTCTCATTCATATCTCCTGAGCGTGCTCATACCCTATTTGCCGATACTCCCGAGGCACTTGCCAATACCCGAACAATCGCGGAACGTTGTACCGTTACCATAGAACTTGGACATTGGTATTTCCCCGATTTCCACATTGCTTCTGGTCGTACCCCCGATGATGAATTGACCCATCTCGCTATTGAAGGGGTGCTGTGGCGAGGTTTGTCGTACGAAGGTGAGGTAAAAAAACGCCTTGACTACGAACTCGATGTGATCAAGACAAAAGGATACTCGAAATATTTCCTTGCGGTTGGTGATCTCCTTCGTGAAGCCCGAGAACGTAAGATACTCACCACAATTCGAGGTTCGGTTGCCGGATCTCTCACGACCTATGTACTCGGCATTACTACCGTCGACCCCCTCGCATTTAACATTCCATTTGAACGCTTCTTAAATCCCCACCGACCTTCTGCACCGGACATCGATATGGATTATGCCGATAATCGCCGGGATGAAATGATTGAATACGCAAAAGAAAAATACGGTACGGGAAATGTAGCACAAATCGGCACGTTTGGAACCATGATGGCACGCGCTGCCGTACGTGACGTAGCGCGCGCACTCGGCTATCCCTATGGCCTTGGTGACACGATTGCGAAACTCATTCCCTTTGGCGCTCAAGGGTTTCCCATGACAATTGATAGTGCGCTTGAGACCGAAAAAGAGCTCTCTGATCTCTACAAAAAAGACAAGGATACTCAGCGGGTCATCGATCTCGCAAAAAAAATAGAAGGTTGTGCACGTCATGTGGGAGTACATGCAGCAGGGGTGGTGATTGCTCCCGGTCCTCTTGAAGAGTTTGTACCGATACAACCAGACCCGAAAGGAGGAGGGAAACGTATTACCCAATATGATATGCATGGGGTGGGTGAAGATGGGGTTGGCCTGCTCAAATTTGACTTTCTCGGCATCAAAAACCTGTCAATCTTGGCGGATGCTATCGAGCGAGTTCAAGAACGACACGGAGTCCATATTGATCTCGATACCATGCCGATTGACGATACTAAGACATTTGAAATGCTCGCCCGCGGTGAGACGGGTGGTGTCTTTCAGTTAAATGGTACCGCAATGACCCGACATCTTAAGGAACTCATCCCTACTCGCATCGAAGACATTAACGCCATGATTGCACTCTACCGACCAGGGCCAATGCGCAACATCCCTGAGTATATTGCACGCAAGCAAGGTCGTGCGCCGATTCGATATTTCCACCCAAAGGCAAAGAAGTGGCTCGAACCATCGTTTGGTATTCTCGTATACCAAGAAGATCTTTTGTTCACCGCAATCGAATTGGCCGGATATGACTGGGAGTCCGTCGACAAGTTTCGAAAAGCGATTGGGAAAAAAATCCCTGAAGAAATGGCAAAACAACACGTCACCTTCGTCGATGGCTGTCAAAAATACTCCGGGATGCGAAAAGAAGAGGCGGAGGCAATTTGGACTCTCTTTGAGCCGTTTCAAGGATACGGATTTAATAAGGCACATGCGGCCAGTTACGGTCGGGTTGCCTACCAAACCGCGTATATGAAAGCGCACTACCCTGCTGAATACATGGCAGCCATTCTCACCGCCGACTCAGGTGATATCGACAAGGTTTCGGAAGGGGTCAATGAATGTCATCGGATGGGAGTACGGGTGCTCAAACCCGATGTGAATCAGAGCTTAAGCTCATTTACCGTTGTGCAAAAGGATGCCGTTGACGCTATTCGATTTGGCTTAAATTCAATAAAAAACGTTGGTGAGGGGGTGGTAGATCGCATCATTGCTGAGCGGGTTGAGCATGGACCATATCTCTCACTTACTGACTTCCTCACGCGGCTCAAAGATCGCACCTTAAACAAAAAGTCACTTGAGGCGCTCGTGCTTTGTGGTGCTCTTGATTCGTTTGAATACAAACGTGGACGCATGCGCATGTACATCGAAGATTTACTTGCCTTTAGTAAGGAGTTATCAAAAGAGGTGGCGCAAGTATCACTCTTTGGAACTGCAGATACCAGCACCTTACGTCTCCCTGAAGCTCCCGAAGCCTCTATGAGTGACATGCTCAAGTGGGAAAAAGAACTCTTGGGGCTCTATGTCTCCGGTCATCCACTCGACGCACACAAAAATCACCTCACCAAAATAGGACGCACCATAGAGACGGCAAAAGGGGGGTACGTGGGGGTTGAAGTGATTATTGGGGGAATGCTCACTGAAGTGAAGGCACTTACGACAAAAAAGGGCGACAAAATGGCATTTCTTAAACTGACTGATTATACGGATTCGGTCGAAGCAGTCATATTCCCCAAGACATACAAGGAATACCGCGAACTTCTCGTTCCTGAGGCGTGTGTGGCCTTCAAGGGCACGTTTAACACCCGTAACGGAGAAAAGAGCTTTGTAGTAGAGAAAGTAAAAAATCTATAATACTCCCAAAAACCACCCTATCGTTCAGATAGAAATTATTTTACGGTAATGGTCAGATCATCGGTACCATACCCTGGGTACTCAAGCTCAAGTCGATACGTGCCCGCCTTCAGGGGGTAATTAGATGGCTGGTGGAGTATAGGGAACATGCGGACTTGTCCTGCGGCAAGGGGGTACGTTACTTTCTCATTCGTCATACATGCTTCTGTCGTTGCGCTGTCATATACCATGACGTCATCCGTATCATATACACGGTACACAATTTGACAGCGCCGTTTTGCTTCGAGAGTCGTTGCTTCCGAGGAGATATTTTTTACGATGAGAATAGGCCCTTTGATATCGACTCGTGCGTCATATTCGAGATTTGCTTGCTCTATCAATTTTGATACGGTCACCGTTACCTTGTCGGCATTGAGAGCTCCTTTGTGCGTGGTGGCACCCTGTTCACTTCGAGTAATCATACGGGCAAGCTCGCGTGCTTTACCTGCCGCAGCAGGGGGAACGATTCCTCGAGTAATGAGCGCGTCCACAAACCCTGGTAGGGTATACAAGGTGTATGTTCTATTAATACCGCTTGCGTGTACCACCAAGGCACACGAAGCAGTGAATACAAATAATGCGAGGACGCGAGTGATATATTTCATACTATACATGATGACCTTTCTTATCACTTTTTGCAAGTGGGGGTACAAAAAAACCTCATCAACATGATGAGGTTTTTGTATCTTATCGTTTGCTCCACTGCGGCGCACGACGAGCTTTTCGGAGACCGAACTTTCGTCGTTCTTTCATACGAGGATCTCGTTTCAAAAAACCAGCGTGTTTGAGCGGCTTGCGGAGTGATTCAGAGAATTTGGTCAATGCTCGAGCAACACTGTGCCGCACTGCCTCAGACTGTGAGGAGATACCGCCACCCCGTACCATAATGGTGATTGAGAACTTTTGCTCAAGTTCCTCTACATGCAAGGGCTCGATAACATGAGATCGAAGCGTATCGTTTGGAAAGTATTCATTCACCGACTTGCCGTTTACCACCACCTCGGTCTTGGATGAGGGGGTGATACGTGCCCGTGCGGTTGACGTCTTCCGTCGTCCCACTGCTTCGATGTATCTCGTGTCTTTAGTAGTCATGGAAAATAAGTATTAATCAGTGATCGTCAATTTTTTCATACGCACTGCGCGCAAACGGTTGCTGGGGAGCATGCCATATACCGCAAATTTTAATATTTCTCGATATCCTTTTTGTGCAACTACTTGGACAAGGGAGAGGGTCTTGAGACCACCCGGGTACCCTGAATATCGTTGATAGGTCTTCTGATTACGCTTACGCTCATCAATCAGAAGCTTGCTTGCATTGGTGACCGTGACAAAGATTGGCTTTGCAATGTGACGCACGGCGTCAGGTCGATGCTTCCCCATGAGAAGGGTTGCAATTTCGGTGGCTACACGACCGAGTCGCTTACCAGTTGCATCAATAGTGTGTTGTTCCTGTACTTCTGTCATAATTCGATATTATACAAAGCCGATATACGCCTGAACCGCAGCATCTCCTGCACGAATACCCACGCGTACAATTCTAAGATACCCTCCTGCACGATCTTTGTATTGTGGCCCAATTTCGTTAAAAAGCTTTGCCGTAGCGGTCGTATCATTCCCGAGACGAGCAGCAACCAAACGTCGGCCTGCTACCGTATCACTCTTGGCATGTGTGACCAATCGCTCAACATAGGGGCGAATTGCTTTTGCCTTTGCCTCCGTCGTAATCATTTTACCTTCCAAAATGAGGTTATGTGCCAGAGAACGCATAAGACCCGTACGCACCTTGCGCTCTCTTCCAAACTTTTTATTTTTATTATGATGCATCATGACCTGTTGAGTATACCTGTCTTACGTTTCCTTGCAACCCCACTCGTTTAGTGGAGCGTTATGCCAAATTCGGAGAGCGCACGCTTAATCTCTTGCAAGCCCTTAATACCGAGTCCTTCAATGGCGAGTATATCTTCCTCCTTTTTGCGCGCAAGACCTCCTACCGTACGGATATTGGCGTTACCGAGGACACTAATTGTTCGTGCACCCAACTTAAGGGACTCGATCCGCGTTTTAAGAATCTCCGAATCTGCTTGCTCTTTCTTTCGATCAGAACCAGACACAACGTCTACAGAGGGAGTTGCAATGGAGACGGCAGCCACCTGCTCTTCTTCGTGTGAATCCTTAAACCCAACAATAGCTTTGAGCTGATGAATCATAATTTCGATAGAACGCTCCAATGCCTGGCGAGGAGACACGGCACCATCAGTTTCAATGAAGATACGGAGTCGGTTAAAATCAGTACGATCTCCGATGCGCATATTCTCGACTTCGTAGTTGACTCGACGAATAGGGGTAAATGTTGCATCAAGTAAAATAGTGCCTACCTCTGCTTTACCTTCTTGGCGCATGTCGCGGGCAACATATCCAAGACCTTTTTCAATCGTAAGCTCAATAGAAAGACTAGCATTTTTTGAGGTCAAAAAAGCAATGTGTTGCTCAGGGTTAAGAATTTCAATTTGACCACTATTCTTAATGTCTGCAGCAGTCACCTCCCGTTCTCCCTTTACCTCAATGGTAAGTTTTTGTGCTTCGGTACCCACCATGGTAAAACGTACGCGCTTAAGGTGAAGCAGCATGGTGATGACGTCCTCCTGCACCCCTTGGATGGTAGAAAACTCATGGGGGACACCGTCAATCTTTACTGCGGTAATGGCAGCTCCCGTAAGGGATGAGAGTATAATACGACGAAGTGAGTTACCGAGAGTGTGTCCGTACCCTGGAAAAAGACCGTCTATCTCAAAAAGACCTGAGGTCGCGTCCTCAGTAACTACGCGCGGCTTGGATGGGAGTGCTACGTTGTAGTCCATAATGATAGGCAAATAGTACTAAAGTTGTTTGAAATAATGTTACCAATGGTTGATCGAGTGCACCACACTTACTATCGACTGTAATACTCAAGAATTGCGCTCACACTGCCCGGCATTTCGGTATTCTCCGGCTTTGGTCGAGCGGTGACCTTGCCGGTATATTTTGCTGAATCCATAGTAATCCACACTGGACTCGTTGCATCAGCAATCTGATTCTTTACCAGCTCCATAATGGGTCGTGCTTGGGTGCGTGCGCGGAGAGTAAATGTGTCTCCTTCCTTCACTTTCATACTGGGAATCGTTGAGCGCACTCCGTTAACGACTACGTGGCCGTGGGAGACCAACTGTCGTGCAGCACGACGAGTACGTACCAATCCAGAACGATATATCACATTATCGAGTCGCATTTCTAATTCTTCGATCATACGTACCGTAGGATCTACTCCAAGTACTGAAACACGATTTGCCTCTTCAACGTACCGGCGAAGTTGTCGTTCACTCAAACCATAAGAAAAGCGGACACGCTGCTTTTCGAGAAGCTGCTTCGCAAAGTTTGAAACATTACGCTTTGCGCGTTTTGCAAACTTTGCATGATGAGCTTCAGACAACACGAATTTCTGGGTCTGACACTTATCGAATACCCCTGCTCCGAGGCGACGACAGACTTTGTAGGTTGGTAGGGCGTGCATAATAAATACGGTTACTAAATGAGAATATAATCAAAACTAGACTCGTCGTGGCTTTTTTGGACGAGGGCCATTAAACGGTACCGGGGTTTCATCCTTAATGCCACTAATACTAATACCTTTTGCGGCAAAAGAGCGCATGCCTGATTCACGACCAGGTCCAACCCCGCGAATAACCACATCGACTTCCGACATACCAATCTGCTGCGCCTTTTCCGCCACCAACTCACCAACCTTTGCAGCAGCAAAGGGGGTACTTTTCTTGGCACCTTTGAATCCAAGACTGCCGCTCGAACTTGCCATAAGTGCATTACCTTTCTTGTCGGTAAGGGTGATGATGGTGTTATTATACGTTGCTTGGATGTAGAGCGTACCTCGATCAACTTTTTTCTTTGCGATACGAGAAAGGGCGCGTGCGCGCAAACCCGCATTTACCGATGAACCCTGTTTTCTGACGATACGTTTTTTTCCCATGGTAGAAATCTGTTATATCAGCTACTGACTATTTCTTCTCAACCTTACGGCGACCAGATCCCATGGTCTTGCGCACACCCTTCAGGGTACGCGCGTTGGTCTTGGTGTGTTGCCCCCGAGCAGGAAGTCTCTTCGTGTGTCGACTTCCTCGATAACTGCCAATATCCTTTAATCGCTTAATGTGTGCACCCACTTCTCGACGAAGCTCTCCTTCGAGAAGCATACCTCCATCCTCAATAGCACCACGAATTTTATTCTCTTCATCAGTCGTAAGTGTGGTAGGCTTTCTGCCAAACTCAACACCCGCCTTCGTAAGAATGACATGTGCTTTTTTGCGTCCTATCCCATAAATAGACGTCAACCCGATTTCGAGTCGCTTGTTGTCTGGGATGGTGATACCGGTAATTCTCA
>JAKFXP010000003.1 GCA_021731325.1 Parcubacteria group bacterium | reverse complement strand
GAAGATTTTTGCAAGGATGTTTGTTCCTAATATAAGTTTGGCTCGTTGGTCAACCTGAGCATAAAACGTACGCATATCTCGCATGGTATCCAAGAAAGCTGCATCAGTAGTGCATGCCTTGAGGAACTCTACAAGGGATTCCTCTGGTGGAGGAATCGCAGCCCACACATGTTGGCACATATCTTCATCTGCACCCTCGGCGGTGACGACGAACCCCATGCGGTTTCGAATACTTGCTGCTAGTAGGTACGTGTCGAGTAGGGAACGTTGTGTGTCCACGTCCTCACTGCTGGTTACCTCAATATGAACGGTGAATGTGTCTAATAGATTAGTTGCTCTAGCATCAAAACTACGGCTTTGTAGCCACTCTACAATGTAGGTGCAATACGGCCGTAATATTTTATGTGAATTTTCAAAGAGGATTTGAAACGTGAAATGGTAATGCGACATATGTGTACTGATAATGTTGAGGGGAATACTACCGATGACAGGTTTCGTTCCTCAACATACTGGAGAAGGTATAGATTGTTCGTAACGAGTTAGCGCACATAGTACACTTTCCCGTCAGCAGTTACCACGTAGCGGATGAGGATGCATCCACCAACATATCCCTGCCTTTCTATCTTCAGTGTATGAAGACTTTCCCGAGCAATCCATGAAATTTTGCGACCTCTAAATGTCAGCGACTTTTTCATGACTTGTGCCATCGTTAGGTGTGCTCGTAATCTAGGAGTGTCGACCTACCTCTCACCCCCACTTCAACGCTCGTAAAAGCACTGAAGAGGGGGAGGATAAGGTGACAGAACTCCCCTAGAGGAGAACACAGGTCCCCAAACTCACTTCTCCAGTATGTTAAAGAACAAAACAGTACTATTGTACTAAGAAAATAGGGGGATGGAAAATATGTCTCCATTTTCAACACATCCGTGAGTAAGCTAGCGAAGCTCTATACACAGCCGTATACTGCGCTATATCGTCGTGGTGCTATACTTACCCCATGTTTGATGCAAAAAAGCTAGAGAGCCTACAGGCCGATATCGAGGAGGTGAAGGATATGCTCAAGACGGCAGAAGAACGGCGTAATATGCAGTACACCGATATTATGGTAGCTATCAAAGAGCTCGCGGGCCTTCTGGAGAAGGAGCAAGTCAGGGAGTCATGGGAAGATAGTGACGAACTCGACGAATTCTTCGAAAAGGTAAGGGAGCTGGTGCTCAAGGAGAAGAAGGCGTCAACCTCCCTCATACAACGTAGGTTCAAAATAGGCTACGGACGCGCCGCCAGGATTATGGAGCAGCTCGAAGAGCAAGGTGTCATAGAGGAGAACGATGGGGCGAATAGACCGAGAAAGGTCATCATGCCCTCGTAGCTCAATGGATAGAGCAGGACGCTTCTATCGTCAAGGTTGGGGGGGTCCGACTCCCTCCGAGGGCAACCGCAGACCCCGAAAAGTCATACTCCCCAAAAAGACAGAAACACCCTAAAAGAAGGGTGTTTTCTTCAGGCAAGCTCACGAGTCTGTGGCAAGTGGGTAAGTAATAGAAGATAATGGTGTCAGCCACTATTCTTCTATAGAACATATTTGTGCCATACCCAATAGCTGAGAGACCCGAGAGGACTCGGTCACAACTCACTAAGTTTTATTCGTCGCTCACTCCTCAAAAACTAAGTGGTCGCGAAGCTTTGCACTTGATTTTCTAGCTCCTATCTGACAACAAAATCTACACCCGCCTCGCAGCCCCATTCTCCGCTCCGCTATGAACGGGGACTCACTGCTCCGACTTTCGAGTCCTCTCGGGTCCTACAAAGATGCAACAAAACCGAAGTTTGAAGAGAGGAGGACTCGACGATGCGTCACTAAGCTTTTTGCTTCGTAATCTCGCAAAACGCTAAGTGCGCTTCGTCTAGGCTCGCTCGTCGCTACGCGACATAGCTTCGCCCTTCGAGTCCTCACGCAAGGTGCGCAGGCACCTTGCTTCGGGCCCACAAAATAGAAAGACCGCCTCAAAAGGCGGCTTTACTATTTTGTGGACCCGAGAGGACTCGAACCCCCCGCCTCCTCAGTGCAAATGAGGCGCTCTACCAGATGAGCTACGGGCCCAACTACCGTTACAGGGTATCATAGTACCGTATACTATGCACGTTGTGCAAGTGCCTAATATATTGTCAACGAGATATCCCGTGTTTATATGCTACTTATAGTGTGGAGACGCCTTCTCTCAGTGCTATACTACAGAGACGAAGGGTGGTTACTCCCTACCTTGTTCTATGAGAATTCCCGCAGCTATTTTTGTATTCCTGCTTCTCGCTTCAAGTGTCTTTTTTGTACAGCAATACTTTTCAGGTAGACAGGTGCTAGTCACCTCTGATCCTGCGTACGCCGTTTCGTCGGCACAAGAACATCTCAACGTACTCTTAGTGTTCGGAGTACTCGCTGCTTTTTTCTTTGCGCTTTTTATATACACGGCGCTCACGAGCAGGGAATCCGCAAAACATCTCGCCTATTTCCTCTCCCGTGACATCTCTGCATCTAAGGAGCAGTTTCGTAAATTTTACGACCTGAGCCCTGTGCCGTATGTACTCATTGATCCCCAAGGTGTCATTGAACGTCCAAACAAAGCTTCGTTACGTTTTTTTGGTATGACCGAAGAAGAATTGCGAGGCAAAAACCTCTTTTCATATCTTCAGCTACCTGACCATCCCGAACGATTAAGCTTATACAAAGAACGATTATCTCGGCACATTCCCGTAGAGCAGGGGGAGATTCTGGTGACCAAAGCGAATGGCGTCACTCGATGGGCATTGCTCTCAATCGAAGATTTGTCGACACCGGGTGATGGCAAACATCAAGGCCTCGCTACGGTGGTAGACATTCATGATCAAAAAGAACTTGAGCGTATCAAAACTGAATTCCTCTCCCTTGCTTCCCATCAACTACGTGCACCGCTCGCCAATCTTAAATGGTATATGGATTTTCTCCTCACTCGTCGCGCCGAATCACTCTCGGGAGATGTGTTAACGTATATCAACAAAATGTATCGTCGCAATGAGGACATGATTGACTTAGTCAACACGCTCCTTAACTTGTCCCGAATCGAAATGGGACGTGTCAAAGTGGATACGGAACACGTTGATTTGACGCCGCTGATTCGCGGGGTCACCGAAGAGCTCGAATCTGCGGCAAAAGACAAGGAGATTACCGTGCAAACAACAATGTCTGACGCCTTCCCTTTTGAAACTGATGGTAAACTAGTGCGTATTATCATTCAAAATCTCCTCTCCAACGCGATTCGGTATACGCCAAAAGGTGGGCATGCTGAGGTCACCCTTACCAACAATAATGGCCAGGGTGCGCTCATCGAGGTGGTTGATAGTGGTATCGGTATTCCGCCCGAAGAACAAGACCGTATATTCTCCAAGCTCTATCGAGCGTCAAACGCAAAAGCCATGGAGGTGAATGGAAATGGGATTGGGCTCTATATGTGTAAAGCACTTGCCGAAAGCTTGGGCGGAAGTATTGAGTTTGTGAGTATTGCTGGCAAAGGGACTACTTTTAGGCTAAAATTGCCTGGATAAGCATAGTAACTAATACGACTTCTATGGCACAAAAAACAGTTCTGGTGGTTGATGACGATCTAGATTTTTCGGTAATGCTCAAAGAAGTGCTCGAGGCAGAAGGCTATGCGGTACTCGTTGAACATGATGGGGTGTCGGGGCTTGCAAAAGCACTTGCGACACATCCCGATCTCATCGTGAGTGACTTCATGATGCCGCGTATGTCGGGTGTGGCCGCACTCACCGAATTACGAAAAGATGAATGGGGTAAAAATGTACCTGCTATCTTACTCACCAACATGGGAGCTGCCGAAGCACTGGGTGCAGTCGGAGCGAACCCCAGCGTACCAACCAAATGTCTTCTCAAAACTGACCTGAGTCTTGATCAGATAGCGGCGCACATCAAGGAGTTGTTGGTCTAAGTTTTTTACTGCGGATCGTTCAGTATACGCAAACCCCCATCACAGCAATGCGATGGGGGTTTGCGTAGTACGTACCGTATACCTACGCTACTTTTGTTGGTACGTACTCTGCGGGCGCATGTGCAAGATACTCCTCAATCTGTGCACGTGAGAGTAATCCTTTTTGTGCACCAATCTGCTGTACTACTGACATCGAGTTGATTGGCCCCCAACGAAGTGCGGTCGGGACATCGTGTCCAAGTGCCAATGCTGACGTAAAGGTTGATGAGAAGGCATCTCCTGCACCCGTACGGCTTATCGGTGGAGCAGGGTCGGGGTACATGGGCATGTGCCACACTCCATCCGAGGCTAAGGCGTACGCGCCTCGGGGGCCATCGGTAATGACTGGAATAGTTGGGCCAAGTTCTTTTATTAATTTAAGCAATTCGGGTATATCACTCGTGGTTGCGCCCGTTATCTGCTGCGCCTCCTCTTTATTGCAAAAAAACACCTCACACAGTTCATAAATATCTTTCAATGCTTCGTGCCCGAGGAGTATTTGGAACGAACCCGGCTGGAACGCGAGTTTGGTGCCTGGATGCGCCCGCACATACGTCGCTATATCATGGTGATACTGAATACCGTGCTCACCCACCGATGAGAAGTAAATCCATTTTGGGGTACCCATCTCCGGCACCGCGTAGGCATAGGTCTCATGCTTAATGAGAATGGTACGTTCAGGGCCGTACATCAAGACATAGTGATGATTGGTGGTTTTGCCGTCATGCGCGCGCATGAAGCGTAGATCAAGGCCTTCGTGAGTCAACCAGTCTTGTATCTCCGCACCACCCGCATCATTCCCAATATCAGTCACCAAAGCACTTTTGAGACCGAGGCGATGGGCAGACACCGCCGCATTGGGACTGTTACCCACCGCGGGCACATTAACCGCATTTTGAAACTCCAATTTATCTCCAAAATACATCGATAATACGTCGCGCCCCGTAAGATCCCGATTGACCACTGCACGATCCTTACGTAATTCAATAAACTCATCGGTGGTAATATCCCCGATCGCAATAAAATCAAACTCTTTGGTATTCATACGCCTTAATTACGGATTACTTGGCTCATAAAAGCACCTACAATAGGTACTATACTACCAGGGCTTGCACTTTCGAGGAAATTAAGTATACTTTTGCAACACACATATAATATCATGTCTCAAACACTTTCCGCATCACCTCGCGCCACTACTGGAAGTACTGCAGCAACACTACTCCGTGCTGACGGTAAGATTCCTGCAGTGGTATATGGCCCCGGACACACACCCCAGTCCATTACCTTGTCCACAAAAGACTTTGAGAAAGCCTGGCGCACCGCAGGAGAGTCTACCGTCATAGAGTTGACGGGCATTGGCACCATGGTAACTGTTCTCATCCAAGATGTTACCGTAGACCCGATATTTGGTACTCCTACTCATACTGACCTCCTTGCGGTTCGAAGCGACCAAAAGGTAACCGTTACCGTACCTCTTGAATTTATCGGCACGGCACCTGCAGAAAAACTCGGCGGAACACTCATTAAAGTATTACATGAAATAGAGGTTGAAGCCTTGCCAAAAGATTTACCACACTCTATCACCGTTGATGTTACTATCCTTCAGACATTTGAGGATCAAATTCACGTCTCGGATATCATGTTGCCAACCGGCGTGACCGCCATCACCCTCGATGAGGAAGTTATTGCATTGGTACAGGCCGAGAGCGAACAAGAGGAAGATACTACCAGTCCCGTTGACCTTGCCTCTGTTGAGGTGGTCAAAAAAGGCAAAGAGGAGCCAGCTGCTGAATAACCTTTCACCTGTACCACGACAAAGAGCACTCATCTCGGGTGCTTTTTTGATATTGCTATTTCCTACCCCTTGTATCGTGCGGTATACTGGTAGCATCACTGCTATGTTTGCTACCCTCCGCTCTCGCGCCATACCAGCTATTGTTATTGGTGCACTCACTCTTTTTGGAATACTTTACCTCACCCCCCTCACGCACGCCGAAACAAACCAAGAGATTATTGCGCGCCGACGGGTTGAATTGCAAAAAGAACTCACACGACTTGAAGGTCTGATGAACGAACAACAAAAGCTCCTGTCGAGCAAGCAAGGGGAACGGGTGTCCCTTGAACGTGACCTCAAGATTATCGACACCGAAATTGAGAAGGCGCGTATTGCGGTACGCGCGCAAGAAGTAGGAATTGCCGACCTCGAAAACAATATTTTTTTAAAAGAAGCGAACATTTTAGAGCTTACCGAAAAGATAGAGCGTGAAAAAGAGTCCCTCGGAAGCCTCATACGTCGAACCGCTGAACTCGACGAAAAAACACTGGTTGAAGTGGTATTTTCTGGAAAAAGTATCTCTGAATTTTTTGCAGAAGTAGATGATTTTGAAGCGGTCAAACAAGCACTTCAGGTAAGTTTTCAAGAGCTGGATGGTCTCCGGAGCCGTTCCTCAGAAGAAAAAGGGCTTCTCGAAGAGCAGCACCTTTCTCAGCAAGAATTACGCGAACTGCAACTCTTACAACGAGATCGTCTCAAAGATCAGGAAGCCGAAAAAGCTCGTATTTTGCATGCAACCAAAGGGGAAGAGAAGCGGTATCAGTCAATGATCAGTACTACCCAACAAACCGCCGCACAAATCCGATCAGAACTTTTTGAATTGCGTGGCACCAACTCCATTAACTTGGGGGACGCCATCGAATTTTCAAACTTTGCCAGTCTCAAAACCGGGGTCCGTCCGTCGTTCTTGCTCGGAGTACTCAAACAAGAAACTCGCTTGGGTGAATTTTTGGGAAATGGTAATTGGGGGGCCGATATGCACCCCACCCGTGACCGACCACTCTTCAAAGTTATTGCGGCGACATTGGGGGTTGACCCCAACAACATGCCGGTTTCTGCAAAACCCAGCTATGGCTGGGGAGGAGCAATGGGCCCTGCGCAATTTATCCCCTCAACGTGGGCTTGTTACGGTGGGTACATCAATAGCAATACCGGGGATTGTAATAATGCACAGCGTGGTATGGAGTGGGACGCCTTTTGGGCTGGGCCGTGGACGTATCATCCTGGAGCGGATAATCTCCGAAATCTCCGCGGCAAACAAAGCCCTTCAAATCCCTGGGATAATCAAGATGCCTTTTTAGCCGCAGCAGTCCTCATGCGGGACAACGGTGCCGCAGCCGGCGGATACGAAGCCGAACGAACGGCCGCACTTCGCTATTTTGCTGGGTGGGGAAATGCCTCAAATCCTGCCTACGCATTTTATGGTGATGGGGTGATGCAGCATGCCTCATACTTCCAAACTCAGATTGACGCCCTCAAACAATTGAGTCAATAGGGTCTTCTCGACCGGCACCCCTTGCCAGATTGGTCTCAATCTGGTACATTTTACCCACTATGAAAAGTGATATACATCCCCAGAACTATCGTCCCGTGATTTTTCACGATGCTACGAGTGGCGAGCGTTTTTTGATTGGATCCACCATTGTGACCAAAAAGACGGGCGAGTGGACGGATAAAAAAGAGTACCCTTTGGTGACACTCGAAATCTCAAGCGCTTCCCATCCGTTTTATACCGGAAAAGAGACGGTCATCGATACCGCCGGTCGCGTCGAAAAATTCAAACGTCGTCTTGCTGTCTCTAAGAAGTAGCGAAACTCGTGATTACTATCAACCGTCCCTACTGGACGGTTTTAGCGTATACTACTTACTATTCAGGTATCATGGATATAACCACCTACAAACAAAATCAAAAAACTGCGTACCATGCAGCAGAATACGAACGTCTTGAACGCGAAGCGGTGGAGGTGCGTGAACTGGTGGCGAGTGATCCCACGATGCAAGAACTCGCCACACAAGACCTCACTACTATCGAGACGCAGCAACAGGCACTCGTTGCCCAAATGGATGATATTCTCAAAGAAGAAGAGGAGGAGGATAGATATCCAAATGAAATTGTAGTGGAAATCCGGGCAGGGGCAGGGGGTGATGAAGCCTCGCTCTTTGCCGCCGACCTCGCCAACATGTACCGCGCGTATGCCGAAGCAAAAGGCTGGGCGGTACGCACCCTTGCAGAATCAATAAGCGATCTTGGGGGGTACAAAGAAGCCTCATTTGAGTTTCGGGGCAAAGATGTATACCGCGAACTGCGACTTGAGACGGGGGTACACCGAGTGCAGCGTATTCCCGAAACAGAGAAGCAGGGACGCATTCATACCTCCACTGCTTCGGTTGCGGTACTTCCCATCCGAAAAAAAGTAGTTTTTGAGATTAATCCATCAGACCTCGACATGGAATTTTCCCGTTCAGGCGGAGCAGGGGGGCAGAATGTGAATAAGGTCGAGACTGCGGTACGACTTATCCACAGGCCTACCGGGATAGATGTGCGGTGCACCTCCGAACGAAAACAGGAGGCAAATAGAGAAAAAGCGCTCCAAATTCTCACCGCAAAACTCTATGAATTAAAAGTAGCAGAAGAGGCAAAGAAGTACGCCGCGGTGCGTAAGGGTCAAATTGGAACCGGTGATCGCAGTGAGAAGATTCGAACGTATAATATACTGCAAGATAGGGTCACCGATCACCGTATTAAAGAGAGTTGGCACAACATTGAGGGTATTTTTGGCGGTAATATCGGGGAAATTCTTGAAACAGTCCGTACTCGCGAAGAGGAACTCGCATAACTACCCAACAAAACCTTTGACATTTACCTGATATTTGGTACACTCCTATCCACATATGAATACCGTCACAGAATCAACCAAGGAAGCTATTGATAGTCTCTTTACTGCAGGAGCTCATTATGGTGTTCCAAAAGCACGCCGTCATCCGTCGGCCAGCATGTTCGTGTTTGGGCAAAAACAAAAGATTGACCTGTTTGACCTCGAAAAGACGCAAAGCATGCTCGACGCAGCAAAAGATGCTGCCCGCACCCTCGGCATGAAACGAAAAGTCCTTCTTTTTGTGGGAGGTAAACCGGAGAGTCAGCGGTACATCAAAAACGAAGCGATACGCATAGGTGCGCCGTACAGTATTGGCCGTTGGATTGGAGGCACCCTTACCAATTTTACCGAAATCCGAAAGCGTATTATTCGCATGGAAAAACTTACTGCTGATCGTGTCTCAGGAGCACTCAACAAGCACACCAAACTTGAGCGCCTCCTCATCGACCGCGAGATTGAAAAACTCGAAACCATGTACGCAGGATTGACGGTCATGGGGGACAAGATTCCTGACGCGCTCTTTATCGTAGACCCTAAACGCGAGATGATTGCCGTACGTGAGGCAAAAGTAAAAAATCTCCCCGTCATCGCCTTGGCAAACAGCGATTGTGACCTTACCATGATTGACCATCCGATTCCCGCAAATGACGCAACCTCAAAGTCCATTGCGTACTTTGTAACAGAGGTTGCTGCCGCATACGAAGAGGGGCTCAAGACCAAATCGGTACTTGATGCAGCTCCTGCAGAACATTCGCTTGCTGCCGCATAACTCGACCCAATGATCCATCCCTCTTCGGAGGGTACCCTCATTGGTATCTCGTTCTGCACCTTGTTATCCATTTTGTAAACTATATGTTATGGCGATAACCCCTCAACAAATAAAAGACCTTCGTGAACGAACTGGCCTTTCTGTTATGGACTGTAAATCTGCTCTTGAGCAGACTGACGGTGATCTAGAAAAAGCCCTCCTCGTCCTTCGTAAAAAATCAAGCGCAGCCGCAGCAAAAAAGTCTGATCGTACCCTCGGCGCTGGTGTCGTCCAAGCATACATCCATGCCTCAAAAGATATGGGTGCCATACTTATGCTTTCGTGCGAAACAGACTTTGTGTCAAAAAACCCTGAGTTTATCACCCTTGCGCATGATATTGCCATGCACGCCACCGCTACCAGTCCTGATTTCATTAAGCGTGAAGAGGTGCGTGAAGAAGATATTGCAAAAGCAAAGCAACTCTTTACTGAAGAAGCGGCTGACAAACCGGAGGATAAACGAGAAGCAATCATTGAGGGTAAAATCAACAGCTATCTTAAAGAGCGGGTACTTATGGAGCAGCCCTACATCAAAGATCCCTCACTCTCTATCAAAGACCTCGTTGAACAGGCCAGTCAAAAGTTTGGCGAGCGCATAGAAATATCCGAATGTACACGACTCTCCGTGCACGGATAACCGCCCTTCATGTACGGCGTTTTTGTCACTTCAACCGCGTTACTTATAGGATGCATACTCCTTCGATATGTTGAGATGATGCGGGGTGCGCGTGTATACGCCCCCACCCGCGAACGAGTTGATCTTTGGGTACGTACCGTCCGCATGCGTCTCCAGGCACACCTCGTGCAGGTGAGTGAATATGCAAACAGGGACACTCTGGTGAAGATACTACATATGGGTACGTACCTGGTACTTCTTCTCGTGCGCGTACTCGAACGCAAACTTACCACCGCAAGCAGGATACTTCGTTCCATACGAAAAAAGAAACAGTCGCGTCCGATTTCTCCAGGACTTGATAAGGTAGGGCGGGGTGTTGATCCTTCTAAGGAAATATAACAGTGGGTAGTGTATGATAGTATGGAGCATTGAATAGCTCTGAGACAGACTTTCTGTCACCTGTGAGCCGGAGTAGCTCAGTTGGTAGAGCAATCGCCTTGTAAGCGATAGGTCCCGAGTTCGAATCTCGGCTCCGGCTCACAGGTGATACTACTGATGTCGCCCAGGAGCATATGTTAGCTCCAACGTGACGAGTCGTCACTCAATACCCCGTCATTCATGCAGTACAAAGATTCTCGATACTTTAACGTAGCCCATGCGTACGATCTGGCAGGGGGGGAGTACGTACTCTATCGGTTCCTGGAAATGATTCCGGGGCTTGTTTCGTGGGGCACGATTATCGGCATTGTTCTTTTGTCGATGTATGCCCCCGTTGCCGCGGCATATTTTATTATTGCATTTGACCTCTACTGGCTTTTAAAAACATTTTACCTCTCCCTCCATCAAAAACACAGCTGGCGACGTCTCCGTCACAACATGAATGTCGACTGGCGGGCGCGTATGGAAACACTGCCGTACACGCACTTGTACCATATGGTGCTTTTGCCCTACTACCAAGAATCCGAAGATATTGTTGAAGAAGCATTACGATCGGTTGCCGCATCGGATTACGATCTTTCTAAGGTTATTGTCGTACTTGCTGCTGAAGCGCGCGCAGGAGACGAGGCGCGCCAGATTGGGGAACGCATGCGTACTACGTATCGCGACATATTCCCGCATATGATTGTCACCATACATCCCGACGGTCTTCCTGGTGAAATACGGGGTAAAGGCCCTAATATCACCTATGCGGCAGAGGAGGCTCGTACGCAGGTGCTCGACCCCTTACAGATTCCCTATGAGGACGTTATTGTGTCGGCGTTTGACATTGATACGGTCATTGAGTCAAAATATTTTTCTTGCTTGTCATGGCATTTTCTCACTACTCCGAACCCGCACCAGGCGTCTTTTCAACCTGTTCCGCTCTACAACAACAACATCTGGGATGCGCCGGCCGTATCTCGCGTCGCTGCTTTTTCAAGTACGTTTTGGCAAATGATTCAGCAAGAGCGGGCAGAGAAGCTGACCACCTTCTCATCACATGCAGTATCGTTCAAAGCGCTCAATGAGGTAGGGTTCTGGCAAAAAAATATGATTTCTGACGACTCGCGTATTTTTTGGAATCTGTACCTCGCAAACGATGGAGATTATCGCACTATACCGATTAGTTACCCGGTTTCGATGGATGCAAACCTGGCGCCCACCACTTGGCAAACCCTGGTAAATATCTACAAGCAGCACTTGCGATGGATGTGGGGCGCCGAAAACATTCCCTACATGCTCCTTGGATTTATCAAAAATAAAAATATTAGATTCCGTGAAAAAGTATTTCACACGCTGGTGCAATTGGAAGGATTCTGGTCACTCGCGACGAGTCCCATCATCATTCTTTTGTTGGGGTGGCTACCACTTATCTTGGGAGGTGACGCGTTTCGCGATACGGTACTTTCATACAACCTCCCCTTCGTGACCAGAAATCTTATGATCATATCAATGCTTGGTCTTATCTTGGCGGCCGCAACCGCATTTTCACTCATGCCTCGATTACCCGACCATATGCAAAAACAAAAGCGACGACACTACCTCGGCGCAACGCTTCAATGGCTCCTCGTACCATTTACGATTATCATCTTTGGAGCAATTCCAGGTCTCCATGCACAAACACGTCTCATGTTTGGACGGTATATGGGAGGATTTTGGGTGACTCCAAAACATCGAAAATAAGTATCGACCATTCGTATGATGCCCCTTACAAAAACCTATAGACGTTCTTTATTTGCCACTATGATTGTCTTGTTTATTATCGGCACCCCGTTACTTATTGGATATTCAAAAGGATATCGTCTTGACGACGCGCTCTCGCTCATAGAAACCGGGGGTATATACCTTCATTCTGATTTTAATGATACCTCAGTCTATCTGGATAATAATTTTGTTGAACATAACGGAGCGTTTTTGCGTAATACGTACATACAAGACCTCACCCCCGGACGACGGTATACTATATGGGTTGAAAAACCTGGATACCAAAGTTGGACAAAAAAATTACGCGTGACCGCAAATTTAGTCACTGAGGCAGGAGTGCTCATGCTCCCCACACACTTTGTATGGCGCCACATACCCGCCACAACGACCGTATCTGATGGATCATTGTTACGCGTGGGTACCACCACTCACGAAGTTGCCAATCCCGCATATACGGCACAGTCAGAACGGTTTGCAGACGATATCGATCAGTTTGCCGTTGAGGTGGCAACTACCACCCTTATCACTGTCCGTGGAAAAAAAGTAGCGACGACGACGACGAGTATTGCTTATGAGTTTCCCGAATGGCTTACGCTATTCGCCAGCACAACCGACCTCGCTCACAAAGACATGATACGTGAACGCGAAGGTATCGTGACCTGGCTCCTCAATGGCGACTTGTCAGCGGCGTGGGCACGTACCAATGATCCGGCACCCTACTACTTTTGCGATAAGCTCTGCTATAGCCGATTGAGTATCGACTGGAGTGAGCCCATTACCCGCTATGAATTTTTTCCTAATCGCAATGATATTGTCATCATAGGAACGGAGCGCGGTATATATGCGGTTGAACTTGACAACCGTTCGCAACGAAATATCCAAACCATTCTCGAGGAACCGAATCTTGATTTCCGTCTCGACAACGATGGCGCCCTTACCGTTTTTGATGGGAAGGAGTACCGGGAAACAAGCTGGTAACCCATGTATGAGTATCTAGTATGAGTATACTGAAATCATACTCATACTAGATACTCATACTAATGTATCGTATACTGTCACCTATGACTGGCCACATACATCCCATCTCAAGTGCAATATCCCGCATCAACGCCATCTTTTATAACCTCGGGTTTGAATTTGCCGAAGGGCCACTCATTGAGAGCGAATATTACAATTTTGATGCCCTCAACGTACCGCGTGACCATCCTGCGCGGGATATGCAAGACACCTTCTGGATACAGGGTAGGCAAGAAGCGGTATTGCGTACCCACACCTCTCCGGTACAGATACGGTATATGGAAAAGCACGAGCCTCCTATTCGTATTATAGTACCCGGCAGAGTCTTCCGCGCCGAAGCGACTGATGCGACGCATGAGGCTCAATTCTATCAATTTGAGGGATTGTATGTCGACAAGGGCGCATCCCTTGCACACCTCAAGGGAGTGCTCGAACACTTTTTCTCAAAGTTTTACGAACGCGATATCACGGTGCGCTTCCGACCCGGCTACTTCCCATTCGTTGAACCAGGAGTTGAAGTCGATATGCTGTTCCGTAAAAAAGACGGTACCGAAAAATGGGTCGAAATTATGGGTGCAGGGATGGTACATCCGAATGTGTTACGCAATTGTGCTATCGATCCCGACCTCTATTCAGGGTTCGCATTCGGGGTCGGGCTCGAACGACTCATAGCCATTGCGGCCGAGGTGGATGATGTGCGCCATTTTCATACCGGGGATTTGCGATTCATACACCAATTTTAATAGTATGAAAGTATCAAGACAATGGCTCCAAACGTATTTTGAAACCGAATTACCTTCGGCCGATACACTCGCGCACCTTTTGACCTCACATGCGTTTGAGGTTGAAGGAGTCGAATATCTTGGTACGGATGCCATTATCGACATCGACGTCCTCGCCAATCGATCGAGCGACTGTCTGTCTCATCGAGGTATTGCGCGTGAACTTTCTACTCTCCTTGCAATCCCGCTCACCCGTGACCCTTTGCGCGAACCACTACCCGGATGGCCGGCAGGGTACCGCCTAACGGTAGAGGTAACCGACACCGCCCTGTGCCCACGGTATATGGCTGCGGTGGTACGCGGGGTAACGGTAGGCCCTTCACCCCTCTGGCTCAAAGAGCGCCTCGAATCAATTGGACAACGCTCCATCAACAACATTGTTGATGCAACAAATTTTGTCATGTTTGCAATTGGACAACCGCTCCATGCCTTTGACCTCACAAAAATACACACTGACCCCGAAGGGTTTCGCACCATCACCGTCCGCCCGGCACGCCCGCACGAGGCCTTTACGACCCTTACCGGTACCGAGTACACCTTACAACCACACCATCTCGTTATTGTTGACCACGTGGCGCAGATTCCGCTCGCCCTCGCCGGCATAAAAGGAGGTGCCCATGCCGACATTGATCAAGAAACAACCGACATTGTGCTTGAAGCAGCACATTTTGATTACACCTCAGTCCGTAAAACATCGAGAGAATTACGCCTCGCGACTGATGCGTCGATACGATTTCAAAATGAGCCGGCACGCGAACTTCCTGCATTTGCATTACGCGAGGTACTTGCACTTATCACCGAGATTGCCGGGGGTGAACTCATGGGGGTCAAAGACACCTACCTCGGCCCTCGCGAACGTATGCCCATTGATGTAACGCTCACCGACATCAACCTGCGTCTCGGCACCACACTCTCGTACGATGATGTGGAACGTATCTTGGTACGTTTTGAGTGGGAATTTTCCCGTTCTCGCGATGAGTTTACTATCACTCCCCCGTGGGAACGCACCGATCTTACGTACCGAGAAACTTTTATCGAAGAAATTGGGCGGGTATACGGGTATGAAATGATTGTGGGCACTCTGCCCCCCAAACCCGAAACGCCGCCCGTCGTGAATCGCACCCAGTACTACACTGACCTCATACGACACACTCTTTCAGAACGAGGCTACAGTGAAGTATTGACGTACACACTCCGCAATCGAGGTGAGGTCGCATTACAAAACCCGCTCGCTTCTGACAAATCACTTCTACGAGTTTCTCTCACCGATGGTATGCAAGAGGCACTTGATCAGAACACGGCAATCGCCCCGGTACTCGGCTGTACAGATGTAAAAATTTTTGAACTCGGCACCATTTTTACAACCCAGGGTGAACATCTTGCACTTGCACTTGGCGCACGATCCTTCCAGACCAAACAATCGATACTCAACACTCTTCTCCAAGAAGACATTGCGCATATACAGGCATTGCTCACCCAAGGACAACCGCATACCCCCCCACGCATACAGGACGGATGTGTTGAAATACTGCTTGACCCCCTCATTACCCTTTTTCCCACTCCGCATACGTATGACACCCCGCTCCCCTGGAACACGGAGACACGCTTTACGATGTGGTCTCGATATCCATACATGGCACGCGATATTGCCATTTGGGTACCTGTCGACATACCTCCTGAAACCGTACTGGCGCGTATTATCGAACAGGGTACGGATTTGTTGATTCGCTCTGACATGTTTGATACCTTTGAAAAAGCGGGACGCGTTTCGTACGCATGGCACCTGGTGTTTCAAAGCAACCAAAAAACACTCACTGATGAGGAAGTGGGGGACATCATGGATGACATTACGACCACACTCAATAGCACCACTGGTTGGGAGGTACGCTAAAGGGAGTCTGTTATAAAAAATCGCCTCAACCGTACCTATGGTTGGGGCGACATATTATCATCCAGGAAAAAAAGCCGCATGGAGGACGGGAGCAATTTGTTTGATATGCGCCTCGTGTTGGGGAAGAAACTGAACTCTCCCGTCTCTGAGTTTACCTACAGGTATACGGGCGACTTTGAGTCGACCATTTTCCGTACAGCATCCGCTCGGCACGGGAACATACTTTTCAACCTCTTCCTCGGAGAGCACGAAGGCGAATAGGTGGATAGAAAAATTTCTCTGTGTGGATGCACTCCACACATTGTTCCGCACTCCTACATACGAATGTCGAGATTCTTGTTCCGGAAGAGGGATGTTCGTCTCTTCCCGCATCTCGCGAATCATCGCTTGGTAGGGAGTTTCTCCTTGTTGTATGCTTCCCCCTGGTAATTTCCAATACCGGGGCGTTTTTTTACGTTTGTCCTGTATAAGAACAATTTCCCGCTGTCGGGTGTGTGTGTTAAGCACTAGGACTATACCTAGTGTCAGTTCCGATGTGTCTTTTGGGCACATGTGGACTACCTCCTGGGTATAGTTAGTGAAATATTTCTGGGACAGAGTATAGCACGTACATGTATATGCGTCAATACCATCTAACGAGCATCTA
>JAKFXP010000036.1 GCA_021731325.1 Parcubacteria group bacterium | reverse complement strand
GAAAGCCCGGGATTCAAACATTTTGCGACTAAAAGCATCGGAGTCACTCATACTGTTCGTGTCCTGTAGCGTTTTCGCATCCGGTATCATCTGGTATGCTAGGTTACTATGGATACCCTCGAGAGTATATTTAAGGGCAAAAAGATAACCCAAATAGGTTTGGGTTTGTTGGGGCGAGGGATTGGGGACGCGGCGTTCCTCGCACAGCACGGCGCTGAGCTTATGGTGACCGATATGAAGGGTGAGGAGTCGCTTGCACCAGCACTCAAAGAGCTTGCCCGGTACCCGCACATCACGTACCGGCTTGGTGAACACGTGCAGTCTGATTTTGAAGACCGCGACCTCATCCTTAAGGGGGCGGGAGTACCGCTTGACTCCGAACACATCGCGCATGCGCGCAGGAATGGTGTCCCGATTGATATGAGTGCGTCGCTTTTTGCACGGATCGCACCCATACCAATCGTTGGGGTGACTGGTACGCGGGGCAAATCGACCGTGACCCACCTTATTGATGTAATCTTACGTGCAGATGGCCGCGAGACCCTGCTTGGTGGGAATGTGCGGGGCGTTTCGAACCTCGCACTTCTTTCAGAGGCTGATCCTATGAGTATGGGAGTATTTGAGCTTGATAGTTGGCAGTGTCAGGGTTTTGGAGAGGAGCAATCACTGGCGATGCCCGGGGTACAGCAGGGAGCTCTTTCACCCAATGTTGCCGTCTTTACAACGTTTATGCCTGATCATCTCAACTACTACCACGGCGATATCGACGCGTACTTGTTCGATAAGACGCATATATTTTCACACCAACAATCCTCAGACACCTTGGTTATTGGCCGTCAGGCACTGGAGGCACTTACTTCGTACAAAAAAAGCATGCGTGGGCAGGTGATTATTGCAGATGGAACTGAGGTGCCAAAAAAATGGCGTATCCTCATACCTGGCGAACACAACCGATATAATGTTGGTATTGCGGTCGCAACCGCCCGTGCTCTCGGCGTGGATGACGAGGTGATTAAGCAGGTCGTTGAATCATTTACCGCACTGCCGGGTAGATTGGAGATGGTGCGTGAGGTGCGAGGGGTATCGATATACAATGATACCAATGCCACCACCCCTGATGCGACCCGTACCGCACTTCTCGCCCTCGATCCAGAATGCACCAAGCGCATCGTACTCATTATGGGCGGAGCCAATAAGCAGTTAGACGCAGCAGGGCTCGTTTCTGAACTTGCAGGGCATACAAAATCCGTTATTTTATTGCGTGGTACGGGTACTGACACCCTTACCTTTACCGGACATGATCTGAACGTACGTACGGTAGATTCGCTGAGAGAAGCGGTACACGAAGCATGGGGTGACTGTGTGGCAGGTGATATATTACTTTTTTCACCCGGATTTGCTTCTTTTGGAATGTTTAAGAATGAATACGACCGGGGAGAACAGTTTAATACGATTATAGCGGGTCTTACATAATGGGTATGGAATAAAGTATATGGAGAAAAAAAATATTCACATGATCGGTATAGGGGGGATTGGCATGAGTGCGCTTGCACAGCTCATGCAGAGTACGGGGGCACAGGTGCAGGGGACTGATCGAGATACGTCACCGGTGACCACACTCTTGGAAGAGAAAGGTATTACGGTGCATATCGGGCATGATGCCAATCAGGTATCTCCTGACACGAACCTGGTTGTCTATAGTGACGCCGTGCCAAACGATAACCCCGAACGCATGCGCGCAGATGAGTGGGGGATTCGCCAACTTTCGTATTTTGAGGCGCTCGGCGAAGCTACCAAAGAAGGGGTATCAATTGTGATATCCGGTACCCATGGTAAGACCACAACGACGGCTATGCTGGCAAAGGTGCTCATCGATCTCGGTAAGAATCCAACCGTAATCGCAGGGAGTATCTTGTCAGAGTATGGGTCTAATTTTGTCGCTGGCCGTTCCGACTTGTTTGTGATTGAAGGGTGTGAGTATAAACGACATTTTCTCCATCTCACCCCTCGTATATTAGTCATTACTAATATAGAACTTGACCATACGGACTATTACAAAGACCTTGGTGATATACAAGATGCGTTCCGTTCGGTTGTTGCGCTCGTTCCACACGGAGGTGTGGTGGTTACGGACACGAGTTCGACAGCGATACAGCCTATCCTCGAAGGATTATTAGTACCCGTAGTACCGTACCAGACGGGTACGGTGCCGGTATTGCGTGCAACGGGTACATTTAATCGTGCGAATGCGCAAGCAGCGAAGATGGCCGCACATATCCTCGATCCCGTACTCGACCCTGCTCGTGTTGATGCGTCTCTCGCCTCGTTTACGGGCACGTGGAGAAGATTTGAGTATAAGGGGATTACACATACCGGGGCGCTGGTATATGACGATTATGCACACCACCCAACTGCAGTAGCGGGAACACTCGACATGATACGCGCAGAATTTCCTGGTATGCGTATTGTGGTAGTATTCCATCCACACTTGTATTCGCGAACGAAGGCGTTTTTTACTGAATTTGTATCCGCACTTGTCCGTGCAGATGAGGTGCTCATACTACCCATCTACGCAGCACGAGAGCCAAATGATCCAAGTGTTGACTCGGGTCGTCTCGCAGAGGCAATTAGGGTCTCGGGGACAGACGCGCGAAGTGTGGACACATTCCAAGAAGCGTGTGCGGTGCTTACCCGGGTAGACGCCAACACCTTGATTGTCACTATGGGTGCAGGAGACGTATACAAACTTGCGGATACACTAGTGGGTCATTCTGTCTAGCGCTTATTACCCACAGGTTTTCCCCCACATACTCACAGGTTTTTGCACAGGGGATGATATACTCGACATACCCCCTGATAGAGTCTCGCTCGCACAAGAGTGAGGCGTTTTTCGTCCCCCCTATTTTTCAGTACACGGTCTTGCCAACACCCGTGTATTTTTTTGCCCCTCCTCAGAGTAACTGAGTAGAACGTCTTGTTGGCTTATGATTCCTTTATTACGCAGTGTTAGACTGCACTCGCGGTATCCGTACTTCAGAGTGGTAGTTATGTTTGTGCTACTCGCGTATGCGACGGGCTTTTCTTCCTATTTTATACTACGAGCACACGCTGCTCAGTTACAAACGCTCACCGACACGCTCTCCACGAGTAAGCCAGGCGTCGGTGCCAACCACACTATTCGATTCACTACTCCAACGGGCGTGCCAGCCGACAACTCTACAATCGAAATTACCCTACCTTCAGGGTTTGATATGTCGACGATTGGTGAAGACGATATCGATATCGCTGATGATGGAGCCGATCTTACGACGGCACTCACGTGTGGGGCGGTGCAGGCTGCGGTAAGTACGTCAACACAGACCATAACACTTCAAATATGTTCCGGAGGGGGAGGTGCAATAGGTGCCGGAAGTGTGGTGACGATAGAAGTAGGTACCCATGCAACATCGTCGGGGACTGGTGTTCAACAAATCATCAATCATGCTACTGCCGGGAGTTATGAATTGGTTATTGCCGGCTCTATGGCTGATGAGGGCAGTACCGTACTTGTTATTGTTGACCCGGTTACCGTTACCGGAGAGGTGGCCACGTACTTTGATTTTTCTATTAATGGGGTGGATGCGGGACAAGTCGTCAATGCGGATGCAACACAAACATTTTCGACGACGACAGCTACAAGTGTACCATTTGGCACCGCGGCACCATCCACCGAATACGTTCTTGCGCAGGATTTGGCGGTCACGACCAATGCAGTCAATGGATTTATGGTGACCGTGGAAGCCTCCGGTGAATTACAATCTTCCTCGGGAGCAACAATCAACTCGTTTAGTGATGGTACTAGTGTCGCTATTCCGGGAGTGTGGACTGCTCCAAGTGCCACCGTTGGTGCACCTAATACCTACGGGCACTGGGGCCTTACGTCTGAAGACATCACCCTTTCTGACAACGATTCATTTGGGACTGCACTCTATGCAGGGAATTTTATTAACAACCCACGTGAAGTTATGTATGCGACGACGAGTGCAAACGGTATCGCACCGCACAGTGGTTCCACTCGAGTAGGGTATAAACTCGAAGTAAGTGTTATGCAAGAAGCAGCGACGGACTACACCACCTCCGTAACGTACGTTGCAACCCCCGTGTTTTGACGACGTCAGTCCATGCGGTATAGTGTGCGATATGGCGCAGCTCTACATGGTCGCAACCCCCATCGGTAACCTCGAAGATATCACCCTTCGAGCACTGCGCGTACTCAAAGAGTGCGATGCGGTGCTGTGTGAAGATACTCGGATGACGAGCAAACTTTTATCCCACTACGAGATAAAAAAGCCCCTTGTCTCGTACCATATGCACTCAGGAGTCGCAAAGTACGACAAAGTGTTCGCACTTCTCGAGGAGGACAAGACCCTATGTCTCGTATCCGACGCGGGTACTCCCACCATTAGCGATCCTGGTGCACGGTTAGTACGGGAGGTGCGCGAGCGGTTTGGCAGTACCGTACCTATTGAGGCTATTCCCGGTGCAAGCGCAGTTGCCGCCGCACTCTCTGTTGCTGGGGTTGAGGGTGATGCCTTCACGTTCTTAGGGTTTCCGCCGCACAAAAAAGGGCGGGAGACTTTTTTTAACATGATACCAATATTTACACATACGGTGGTGTTTTACGAATCCCCCCACCGTATTCTTAAGGCACTTACCGCACTTGAAAAAGTACTTTCTGAAGCCAACACCGTGACCATTGTGCGCGAAATTACGAAAATACATGAAGAAGTGGTACAAGGTACTTCAAGCGAAGTTCGCGCGCACTTTATTGCCCATCCCGACACCGTTCGCGGTGAATTCGTCGTTCTGGTCTCCAATTAAATACCGTACAGGTATGTAATTGGTTGTGAGGTTAGTTGTAAGGGGTGTACAATGGGGAGCATATGCAAAAAGAAACGGTATTATTGGTGCTTGGGATGCTCGTATTTGTAGCACCGCTTCTGGGGATACCAGAGAGTTGGAGAGCGGGATTACTTTTTGGGCTTGGGGGACTCGTGACTCTTATTGCAACCCTTATTCGTCTCGATGTCCGTCGAGCCGATCGATCTGACCTTGAGGTATTACATCGTGAACACGATCCGCATACAGAACCCCCGCTGACGAGTCCCCGGTAATATATGGAAGAGCGTCGCCCCCAGTCTATTCGACCACCGCGGTCTCGGATACCAGGATACACTATCCTCGCGGTGGGGGCATGTACGGTGGCAATAAGCACCGGACTCTACTTTTTGATGCCCGTGTGGAATTCGGTAGAATACACGACGCGCGCTTCACAAACAGAAAAAGAGGCAGGAGTTCTTGGTATGGATGCTCCTGCCACTTCGACTTCTGATGTACCACCACGACCACCTGCAAGTGGACTACTCCCCGCATACGTTTCGGTACCCGAAGCAGTGAAAGCAATTTACATGAGTCAGTGCGTCGTTGGAACACCTACCTTTCGATCAGACCTCGTCACCCTCATTGATGAAACAGAACTCAATGCGGTTATTATTGATATCAAAGATTATACCGGCAAAATATCCTTTACCACCGATAATCCAACACTTGCTGCCGCGGTATCTGACGAGTGTGGTGCGAGAGATATGCGCGCATTTGTGGATACGCTCCACCGCAAAGGCATATACGTGATTGGACGCATCACTGTTTTTCAGGATCCTTTTTATTCAAAACACCATCCTGAGTTAGCTGTTAAATTTGCTACTCCGGTCGGGGCAGTATGGAAAGATGGCAAAGGGCTCTCCTTTATCGATGTCGGTGCAAAGCCATTTTGGGACTATATTGTCGAGTTATCAAGAGAAACTCATGCATTGGGGTTTGACGAAATCAATTATGACTACATTCGATTTCCTTCGGACGGACCTATGACCAACATTCATTTTGACTGGGCAGGTGACAAGAACAAAGCGGTCGCTCTGGAGGAATTTTTTGTCTACCTCGCCAAAGAGATGAAAGATCCGACCAAGTATCCAGAAGGGGTATCACCACCACAATTATCCGCCGACCTCTTTGGTATGGTAACCACGAACTACGATGATCTTAATATTGGTCAGGTACTCGAACGGGCGCTCCCCTATTTTGACTACATTGCCCCCATGGTGTACCCCAGTCACTATCCAAAGGGCTTTAATGGATGGAATAATCCAAATACGGTGCCGTACGAGCTCATAAAGTTTGTCATGGACTCTGCGGTGCGACGTACCATAGCTCACGAATCACCCGTTGAGATATTCGGATCTGAACCTCTCTACAAAACCGTCACGGTGCCTCCCGTGGGGAGCAGTACTGCCACAACGACAAAAAAAGTACCCACAGGGAACTATACCAAGTCGGTGTACGATAAGGACAAAATACGTCCTTGGCTCCAGGATTTTGATTATGGTGGTACGTACGATGTAAAAGAGGTGCGTGCGCAAATTAAAGCAGCGTACGATGCAGGTCTCGATAGTTGGATGCTGTGGGCGCCGAGCAATCGCTACACGCGAGGAGCACTTGACTAGAGGCTCTATTGTGTAGTATAGTCACGTCCAGGTAAGACGTCTGTTTCAGGCATGTCTTGTGGTTATGTTTATCACTGGCACTCGTCAGAGGAGGGCATCATGAATAAAATGGTACTTGAAGCACTGGTGGTACCCGCGTTACTTTTTACTGAATATCTCTTTTGTTATACCAACCCCTCCACCAACCACTCGATAGGTATCGTGGTGGGAATTGTGTGGTTTGTCTTTCTTGGGTTTAACACCAAAGAGTATGCAACGATGCTCTATGGAATAACCAGTTCCTTGATTATATTCGGCATTATGGTTATTGAGGGGTCTGCACATCCCTACAGCATAGGTTTATATTGGGTGGTGACCATCGCACTTGTGGGATACACTAGTCAACTCGATAATCGCTTACCCGCTCTGTTTTATCTCGGTCGGTATATGCTGGGAGCTCTTTTTATGTGTGCTATCGTATTGGCGCAACAGAAACAAAGTACCCTTCATTTGATATCTTTTATCGTGTTTGCTACCGCACTGCCAGTACTTACCTGGTTCTGTGAAAAAGTGCAACGAGATGAAGCGTCGGTATAGACTACCTTTTTTGGTGGAGTTATAACAAAAAGGAGGTGATCTATCTTTCTCATCCGTAGAGTTGAGTCGGTTAGCATCTATGTCCACCTAGGTGCATACGCCGAACAGGTTGGCAAGCGACACCAATCTGGGATTATAATTGCCACACGCATCACACCCAGCGTATCTTAGATGCATTTCACCCCTGACCTACCATAGGTCAGGGGTTTTTTTATACGTCACTATCCCCCATAGCGTTCACTGGCTACCCTACACCCATACCCCTAACTCCCGTATACTAAGAGTCATGTCCATCCCCCAATTTTCTATTGCCCAAAACCTCGCGCAAGAAGACGACAATCGTATCACGTACTTTGGGGTAACGGATACTCGCAATCAACGTACTCCGTTTGGTATTAAACGTGAAGATCGTTCACGACATACGTACGTGATTGGAAAGACCGGAATGGGTAAATCAACCCTCCTCGAGAATATGGCAGTGCAGGATATTCAAAATGGTGAAGGTATTTGTTTTATCGACCCCCACGGAGGTACTGCCGAAAAACTATTGCAATATATACCAGAAGAGCGCGTAAAGGATGTGTTGTACTTTGCACCGTTTGATATGCAGTACCCTATTTCGTTTAACGTGCTCGAAAATGTCGATGCAGACAAGCGACACCTCGTGGTTGCAGGACTCATGAGTACCTTTGAAAAGATATGGGTGGATGCATGGAGTGCGCGCATGGCGTACATTTTGCAAAATACGCTCGCGTCACTCCTTGAATTTCCCGGTGCAACTCTTTTGGGAGTAAATCGTATGTATATTGATAAAGAGTATCGTAAGAATGTTATCGCAAAGATAAGTGACCCCGCAGTACGGTCGTTTTGGGTGGATGAGTACAGTAAATACACCGATCGGTATGCGCAAGAGGCAACGCCTGCTATTCAAAACAAGATTGGGCAGTTTGCATCCAACGCACTCGTACGTAACGTGATTGGACAGGAACAGAGTGCGTTCAATATTCGTGATCTCATGGATCAAAAAAAGATTTTTATTGTAAACCTCTCGAAGGGGCGTGTAGGTGAGGGAAATGCGAACCTACTTGGTTCTATGCTCATTACCAAGATATACCTTGCGGCCATGAGTCGTGCTGATGTATCGGCGGGCAATATGCGCAACATTGCACCGTTTTATCTCTACGTGGACGAGTTTCAAAACTTTGCCAACAAATCATTTGCCGATATTCTCTCCGAGGCGCGCAAATACAAACTTGCACTCACGATAGCCCACCAGTATATCGAACAGATGGAAGAAGAAGTTGCATCGGCGGTGTTTGGTAACGTGGGCACGATGATGGCGTTTCGGGTGGGTGCGTATGATGCCGAGGTACTTGAAAAAGAGTTTTCACCCACTTTTTTGGCGCCCGATTTGGTTAATCTTGGGCAGCGTCAGATATACCTCAAACTTATGATCGATAGTGTTTCCTCGCAGCCGTTTAGCGCTATTACGATGCCCCCTATTCCCGAGCCAGAGGTATCGCATCGCGATCGAGCGGTGGCATTATCACGCGCGCAATTCTCGCAACCGCGCGAAGAAGTCGAAAAAAATATTACCGACTGGTTGGCAAAAAAATATGAAGATCCTGAGGCTCCGGCAAAAGAAGCTGCTCGCCAAGAGCGGCGCACGGTACGGGACACTGAAGAAGTATCGCGACCTGCGTTTTCACAACAGAGTGGGCACGCGCGGTCTGCTCATACACCGACCGCTGCTCAAAATCGCCCCCCGTTCTCCCCCCGTCCACCACGCTCGGAATCGGTACCAGGAGGAGGTACCACCTCCCCACAACGGTCTCAAGCACCTGAACGCCCCATACGTCCACGAGAAGAATATGTACGACGGGATGACGCTCCACATCAAGACGTACGAACGTATGTCGCTCCTCGTGCAACTGCACCACCAACCGCACCGGTGACACGCCCTCCCGCTTCTGAGCAAGAGGGGGCTCGTCGTCCCTCCACCCCCCCACGACCACTTCCCCCCGAAAAAAAACAAGAAAGTGCTGCTGATTTGCGGGCGGTACTTGCCCGTATGGCGCCCAAGCCAGTACCGACGGTAGTAAGTACCCCGGTACCACCGCACCAAGGGATGCGACCCTCACGGGATGATGGGAAGAGTGTGACCAATGAGGGTAAAGAACAATTACGAAATCTGCTTGCAACCTTGCAAAAAACAAAGGCACCACTCGAGACGACGACCGTAGCATCGACCGCAGGAGTACTGATACCCGATACTCCTCCCGTTTCGGTACCGATACATACGAAACATGCGGGATTGGGATTGGTACCCTCTCAGGCATCGGTATCTACAAACACATCCCCGCAGGTAGTTGGTTCGACCGCTGGGTCCCCGCAACGCGTGCGACATATACCCATTCAGGAAGTTGATGTTCCTGAACCAGTAACCCAGCGAGAAATTCACATTCCCATTACGGACGTGACGGACACCGCTCCCTCGTCGGTACGCGCTACGCTAGGATCGATTGAAATGCCCGATACCGAACTTCGTCAGCTGATTCATGTCGACAAACCAGATCTAACCTGATGAACCACAAAACCTCTATTGTAGTGTCGGTTCTTCTCGCACTACCGGGGGTACTTCGTGCGGAAGTGACTATTAGTGAAATTGCATGGATGGGAAGTAATGCCAATGCCAACGCCGAGTGGATTGAGCTCCACAATACGGGAGATACGGTGAGTCTTGAGGGATGGACGCTCTCTGCGGCAGACGGACAGCCGAACATTGCGCTCACGGGTACTCTGTCCGCACAAGGATTTTTTCTCCTTGAACGTACGAGTGACGATACGGTACCGGGTGTACCTGCCGGAGTCTTGTATACTGGCGCGATGGGGAATACTGGAGAAGTGTTTGAACTCAAAGACGTAAGCGGAACGGTGGTTGACAGGGTAGATGGTTCGGGAGATTGGGGTGTTGGGGGTGATAATACGGCAAAACTCACGTTGCAACGTTCTGGAGTGGGATGGGTGACGGCCGTAGCCACCCCAGGAGCACAGAATGCATCGAGTAACGATACGGCATATCAGGCGGCAGCGGACGGTGTGAGTAGTAGTGCAGAGAATGCTTCATCGCGTACCAAAAAACCGGTAATGACTGGTTCTTCAAAAAAAGAGACACCGGCGCCTGCTGCAACCGCTCTCCTTGAACCGGCGCTCAGTATTGATATTGGTGAGGAACGTACCGTCGCTACGGGAGCGCGTCACCCCTTTGTTGCCGATGTGCGCAAAGAAGGGGGGAAGCCTATCGAGCTGAATACGCTCGTCTGGAACTTTGGGGACGGTACTACCGGAGAAGGCATGCGCGTGGTACACGCCTACCCCTACCCGGGTGAGTATGTGGTGCGCGTACGTGCTACCCGGAACACCTTCAAGCCAGCTATGATAGCGGAGGACACCACGATTGTACAGGTCATACCACTTACGCTTACCGTGTCACACGCCGACCGTGATTCGATAGAGCTTACCAATGCGAGCGAACATGACGTAGATCTTTCCCGCTTTGCGCTTGCGGCAGGGAATAGCTACTTTCGTATCCCTCAAGATACGATTCTATTACAGGATGCCCGTATTCGTTTTTCGTCCCGTACTACGAAGCTTGTGGTGGATAATCCACAGAGTGTAGGTATTTTTACTCCAGACGGGGTACGAGTCGCGCAATTTTCTGCAGATGATATAGAGCAGGGTATGTCACTAGATAGCGAAGAAGAGGATGAAGAATTGGAAGAAGTGGTTTCTGATGTGCTGCTGCTCGATGAGGAGTCGGTAGAAGAGGGGGAGGAAGTCGCGGTTGTGCCGGAGGGTGGTACGTCTACGCTCCCTGCGACTTTAGGACTAGTGGAGCGCGCTGCTCAAGAACGTGATGAAAAGACATCCCTTGTCTGGTGGTTCCTCGGGCTCATAGCGCTTGCAGGTACCACGGGCAGTGTTATCGTGCTCGCACGGCGTGAGCGAGCCGAGATTATCGAGGGGTTTGTGATTGAGAGTGAGGATGAGTAATGTTGGTGGGCGGTGCAAAAATCGGTATACTGGTCTCATTATGGGTGATCAAAAGACTATTCTGGTAACCGGGGGTGCGGGCTTTGTGGGAAGTCACCTTATCGAAGCTCTTGTCAAAGACTCCTCACATCGCGTTATTTCGCTCGATAACTACTTCACGGGAAGCGAAGCGAACCATGTGTCGGGTGCAGAATATCGCACGGGGCACACCAAAGATATCGTTACACTCGTGCCCGAGGTGGTAGACACTATCTACCACCTCGGTGAATACTCACGAGTGGCACCGAGTCTCACAGAGCCAGATGTACTGTGGGACTTAAACATGCAGGGTACCCATGGAGTGTTGGAGTACTGGCGTGCGCATGGTTGTAAGCTCGTGTATGCAGGCTCCTCAACCAAATTTGCTGATGCGCGTGCGGATGGGGTAGAAGGTAAAAATCGTGCACCCTACTCATGGAGTAAAGCTGCAAATACCGAATACATACACAACTATGGACGTTGGTATAATCTCCCGTATTCCATCGTTTATTTTTATAACGTGTACGGTCCTCGTGAACGAGCCGG
The DNA here is from genome assembly GCA_021731325.1 of Parcubacteria group bacterium. Classification (GTDB taxonomy): domain Bacteria; phylum Patescibacteriota; class Minisyncoccia; order Phycocordibacterales; family UBA12088; genus UBA12088. The sequence goes on along the minus strand of JAKFXP010000036.1, from coordinate 8,886 downwards.
GCAGTTTGAGGGTGGGTACGGTACCGTGATTGAAACGTTTAAACAATGTTATCTCAACCAGACACCCTGTACGATAAACGGTACAGGAGCACAAACCCGCGCATTCACCCACGTGTACGATACAGTACAAGCACTTCTGTTGGTAGGAGAAAAAGGTGGACGTGACGAGTATGGTATCAGTGCACGAGAGGTGCTTTCATTGCTCGAGGTCGCCAATCTGTTTGGACTTGAGGTACAGTTTGCTCCCGCAACGGCATCAACCCGATCTTCCGGGACCTGTGATACCGCTAACCTCGAAGCACTTGGTTGGAAGCAACAGCACACCCTTGTTGCGTATATAGCCGATATCAAAGCAGGGGGAGGTGTGGGAGTTATGAGACGCGATTAGTTTCGTACACTGTTTTAAAAAAGGTTGCCAAACCTTTTGCAAATATCTCGGCATCGACATGTTCCATCATAAATGCACGGGCGTTTATGCCGAGTGCTGCACGCTTTGTATCATCTGCAAGTAAGTCCTGAATTGCCGTACGCATCGCACTAGGGTTACGCACCGGTACAAATACCCCCGTCACTCCATCCTCAATGTACGATTCCATTGAACGCGTTTTGGTGACAATTACCGCTTTACCCATGCTCATCGCACCACCTACCGAAAACGTACCCATCGCATCGTTATTGTCCGCTTTCATGTTGAGACCGTTCACTACAATTTTTGCTTTGGCATACTGTTCAACCATTTCTTGGCGCGAAAAGAGGCGAGAGGTAACGTTGGGGGGAAGTGGTTGAAATTTTTGTACGTGTTCGGGTTTGGTGGCGAGCACAACCTGTACATCGAGACCCTCCGCTGCTTTGATGAGCGTTTCAAAATCTCGACTCGGGTCAAGGCCGACCGAGAGAATCATATCCTCTTCGGGAAGAGGAGGGTCGAGCGGTTTATAAAAGTTGGTATCTACGCCTTCGTATAGAAACACGATTCGGTCTTTGAGGTGAGGAAAGAGTTTTTTGAGCGTAGTTTCTTCAGCTTTACTAATAGCCACGATACCATCACATTTTGATACTGCCCACTTAAATACTTTTTGACGAAATTGTGTTGCGTTGCCAATGGTACCACTGATATTAAAGTCAATCATAATCCACTTAGGTCGTTTCCAACCAAGGAGCGACTTGACGAGTAGTGATCCGTACGCAGTAGAGGAAAACACCAGGTCATACCGACGCATGAGAGGGAGGAGAGGAAGATGAATCCACCAAATATTTAAGAGGTGTACCCGGAGCCAGGTTGCAAGTTTTTTGGGTATGTACTGTTCTATTTCTATAAAATTTGTTTCGATACCATACGTGCGCACCCGAAACATCCCCAAGAACTGATTATCGTTCGATTGACCTTTTTGAATCTTCTCAATTTCGTCAGTTCCCGTGCGTACTTTGTTAAACAAATACAGTACTTTCATGGCTACGATTGTAACATACTTTATGTGCTATAGTGATGGTATGTCTAAGCGAATACTCATATTTTCTCTGGCATATTACCCAAATAATGTGAGTGGTGCTGAAGTAGCGATACGCGAGATTACCGATCGAACTGACCCTTCAGACGTATCATTTGAACTCATTACGTTACTTTTTGATCCAACACAACCACGGGTTGAAACAGTAGGTAATGTAACGGTACACCGGGTGGGGGTTGGTTCTACGTATATATCAAAGATACTTTTTATTCCACTCGCTGCACTCGCTGCACGTCGATTACATCGCCGTGCACCTTTTGACAGTATGTGGGCTATGATGACGTACATGCTCTTTCCCACTGTGCTTGCACGACTTATTGGAGTACGGGTGCCATACGCCCTCACGTTACAAGACGGTGATACGTATGAAAAAGTATTTGAACGGTGGTTTATTGCACCACTTACTCCCGTTCTTGATTACGGGTTTCGTCATGCAACGGTGATTCAAGCGATTTCATCATATCTTGCCACCTGGCCACGCTTACGCAATGCTTCGGTGCCGGTCGAGATAGTGCATAATGGCGGTAACCCCAATGACTTTGCTGAAGAACGTATCACGGACGCGGAACGATTACGGGCACGGGTAGATCTTGGGGTGGCAAAGACTGATGTGTTATTAGGCAACACTGCACGGCTCGTGTTTCAAAAAGGATGGGAGGATACTATTCGCGCGCTCACCCTGTTGCCTCGTCACACCAAATTGTTGGTGGTGGGAAGTGGTCCGGAAGAACAACTATATCAAACGCTGGTCACTGAGTTGGGGCTCCAAGAGAGAGTGCTCTTTGTGGGGCAGGTTGATCGGAGTCTGGTTACTACCTACCGGCGTATGCTCGATATTTTTGTGATGCCGAGTCGCTCAGAGGGGCTCGGGAACGCGGGCATATCCGCGATGGCGAGTCGCATTCCGGTGGTGGCTACCCAAGTGGGAGGACTTGCTGATTTTGTGTTTGATCGTGCACATAATCCTGACCGATTGCCCACCGGATGGGTAGTTGACGCTGACAATCCCGAACATATCGCCGCTGCTGTCATGGATATCATGGAGCACCCAGACCAGGTACGTGTTGTGGTTGACACGGCACACGAGATGGTTTGTCAGAAATTTCGTTGGGAATCAATTACTCAAGATATGCGTGAAAAAGTGTTTGCACGTATAGTAGGCTCATCTACTCACTAGTATGTTTTTAATTTCACCGCGGATAGAACAGGCGGCACAGATTGCGCTTCGGGCACATACAGGACAAGTGCGCAAAAATGATGGATCGCCCTATGTGATACATCCCTACCTGGTGGCACTTCTCCTTACTTCCTATGATTTTCCTGAACAGGTGATTGCGGCAGGTCTGGTGCACGATGTGCTCGAAGATACTGGCGTATCAGTAGAGGAATTAACTGCTGCGGTAGGGGGTGAAGTGGTTGCTCTGGTGCAGGAGGTGAGTGAACAAAAAGAGCTTCCTTGGGAAGAGCGCAAAAAAAAGTATATCGCCCGTATACGTGATGCGTCATCTGAGGTTAAGGCAGTGTCGATTGCAGACAAGATTCATAACGCACAAAGTATGCTCCGTACCTATGAGTCTGAAGGATCAAAACTCTGGAGTGTGTTTAATCGAGGGCGTACCGAGCAATTGTGGTTCATGCACGCACTTCTCGATGCATATCGTACCAACTGGCAGCACCCGCTCATTGATATCTATGCTGATTTGGTGGCCGCACTCGACCAATGTGACTAGCGTGTCACACTAACAATTGATAGAGGTTGAACCTCTATCAATTGTTAGTGCAGTCCTTGCTGTCGTTTTTGCTCATCCAGGTCGCGCAGGCTGTCGCGGGTGGTACGGTACTGGTCGAGTACGGTTTCAGATAAGGGGGTATTGGTGAGTTGTGCCACGAGTGCTTGTGTCCACAGTGCAATACGCGCATCCGTCAGGGTGCGGAGCGATCCTTCAGCGTGTGTGCGTATGTTAGTGTAAAACCATACCAGCTCACTCAAGCGATAGATACGCATAAGTCGCAGTGTCTCATACTCCTCGCTCCGGCGATTTCTTTGTACGTACGTATCAAGGGCTGTTTCAAGTGCACGATGGTACAGGGTCATAAAATTCATAAATCGCGCCCACCCTTCATACTTGTTACCAAAGCGAATGGCGGTGTGGTCGAGGAGGTATATAGAACCCCGGTGTACGCGAATATTGTGTGGCACAAAATCCCAATGAGTCAGGAAGCCTGCGTAACGATCTAAGAGTGTAGTGCCGGTACGAATACTTTCAAGTGCTCTGTCGAATGCTTCTTTAGTTTCGTGCGGTACTGGTCGGGCATCTACCTCAGTACGGTATCGGGTAAGGGTGTGTTGGTATCTTGCGCCATCATACAGGTCAAACGCACCCGTAATAAGATGGATATGTTCAGCGGTGGTGGCGTGTGACGCCTCTTGTGATTCGAGTGCTTTGAGTGCAAGAAAAAACTGTTCTTCGAGGGTACGGTCTAAAAACGGTACGTCTTGAGATATATACTGAGTAATAGAAATCGTGTACTTGTCGTGCTGGGCAAAAAGAATGTCGCGTGGCGATTGAAAGAGTTGGTACGCAAAATTGATACGTTCGAGTGTCTCGCGGCAGGTGCGTTCGTGTATTAGGTCGCGCGCGGCAACATGGTCGTCGGTAATCTTAATGATGACGGGGAGGTGGTCGCGTGTACGCTCCCCATAGAGTACAAGTTTCGGGCCTGAGAGTAGGTACCGTTCACCGGAGAGGTGTGGTTGCTCACTTTCAAGAGTAAACCCAAGATCAATCAATACAGGAGTGATTGTGGTCAGATGGGTATTGCAATACTGTTCCCAATGTTCTTTGGTCATACGGAGGTGGTCAATAGGGTGGTAAACTCTGCGAGGTGTGCATCCCAGGAGTAGGTTGAGGCTATGTGCGCACGTACGTATTGCGCATGTTGTTGTTGGAATAGCGTGTCGGTGAGTGTACGGGTAAGGAGTTGCGTAAGGCTCTCAGTATGAGACACCTCAAACGTATGGAGGAGAGGTAGTGGGCATATGTGTGCCGCAGTACTCGTTTCGGGTACCAGGACTGGCACTTCGCTACGCATGTACTCGGCGAGTAATGGTACGTGTGACAGAGTGTCCTCAACGAGGATGAGTGCACCACTCTGACGCACGAGGTGTTGCCGTTCTGCTCGAGACGGAGAGATTATGTGCTGTATGTAGGGTTGTAGTTCGAGAGGTGTTGTTGGTGCGACCCGATGAAGTAGGGTGAAGGTTACGTCTGGAATAGTGTGTACGAGCATGGTGTACGCATGGTGTACGCATACAGGGAGAGATCCTGTGTGGGCAGGCATGTGCACCACTACGCGATGAGACAGGGGGGTAGCAGGAAAAGGTAGGTCGATACCAAGGGGGAGTGGTTGCGGTATGGTGCAAAACGCAGTGCGCGGAATGCCATACTGTGTACTAAAGAACTCTGCATGGTAGTCTGAGTGCACGATGATGTGCGTTGCTTGTCGAAGCGTAAAACGCTGTGCATAGGTGAGAAAAAGGTGTCTGACACCTTTTTCTTGGGTGGGGGAGAATTCTGAGATGGGGGAGTGTGCTTCACGTGAAGTGCGTCGTTCCCATACCTCATCATGGGGAAAGTGAACGATGAGCGGAATGTTGCGCAGCTTGCTTACGAGTGCTGCAGGGAACCCAGCAGCACCCGCTTTTTGTGCATATATGAGGTCGGTAGTGTGTACTTCGCGGAGGAGTGCTCGAGTATAGGTAATGAGACGTCTGAGTAATCGGTGTTGTTTTTCAATCTGTATGATACGTACGTTCGGTATAGGTACTACCGCATGTGCGTAGGTGAGTAACGTGACGCTGTGCTCGGTAGCAAGGCGCTGTGCCAATTCCCACACATACTCTGCCGGTTCACCGAGCTCAGGAGGAAATAGGGGGGTGGCAATAAGAATACGCATGGCTCTACTGTAGCATGATATATATGATAGGGTGATTCGCGCTACGTATAGACATAGTACGTATTATATGGTATGGTACGTACTAGGTAATTTTGCCTAGCAACACAAGGAGGCTGTCATGACAGCTACCGTACGATTGTGTACAACAGAACATGAGCCAGGTTGGACATTATTCCTCAATGGCCTACGGGTTATAGGGGATTGGGAGGTGCAATCGCGCCATGGCTCGGTCGAAACCGCAGTGGTGCTTGATGCCAATGGTGTGCCGGTATTTGATCGTCCTTTGTACCGTGAAGCACCAAACGTAAATTTGGTTGTGTATGGTAAGACGCCTGAAGGTGAGGTACGAATTGCAATTATTCGTCAACCACGCCCGCATGCCGATGACCCTGAGCAACCTGAGGTGAATGGACATGATCCGGTAGTATTTGGACAAGTTCCCATGGGATTTGCCAAAAAGATACTGGGAGAAAGTATCGAAGAAACAGCAACGCGGGAAGCATCCGAAGAATCTGGGGCAGGGATTGTGAAAAATATCACACGACCTCGGTATCCGTGGCATAACCCAAATCCAACATTCGTTGCAACGTGGAGCGACATCTTATTTGTGGAGGTTGATCTTGCAAAGATTGAACAGATTAAATCGACACGGAACGAACCAATCTATTCGGCGGAATTTATTTCGCCGGATGAGTTGATCAAGCGGGTGGCGGAAGGGAAAGATAACGTTGGGGCGGTGTACCGTATGTGCACTGCAAACTCGGTATTGTTTATTTTCTTCTGCACGTTCCCAGAACTGTGGCCTCGTGTTGGAGAGTAGAGATGTATACCATAAAGACATTGTTGCTTGATTTTGGTAACGTGCTTGGAACCTTTCGGCACCTCACTGCATGTGAAAATATCGCAATGTATTGTGGCGACGCGAGTGCGGAGGACATATATGCCACTATGTTTGCGCGTAATGAAGTAACGAAGCGCCAAACAGGGCAGATGACTGGATTGCAGGTATTTGCGCAGGTGCAAGAATTGTTTGATATGAACGAATGTGTCACGTATGAGTGCTTTACTGAATTATGGGGTGATATCTTTACCCCAGCACCGGAGAGCATCCTCCGTACGCTCAAGCAGGTTCGTTCTGATGTATGTGTGTGCATCGCCTCGAATACTGAGGAATTACACTGGCCGTACATTGAGCACTTGGAAACGGTTCAGAGATTTATCAATGATCCAAACCGGCGCATTGTGAAGTCGTACGAAGTTGGCTACGAAAAGCCTGATGAAGATTTTTTTCTTGCTACGCTTGATGCGATAGGGGCTACTGATCCAGGCCATGTGTTGTTCATTGACGATATAAAAGAAAATGTGGATGCATTTAAGCGTATGGGTGGTCAGGGTGAGCTTTTTGATCTCACCAAAAATCATCCCGATCGTCTCGCGCTCGTTCTCAAAAACTATGGGGTACTCGTATAACTCATTACCCCAAGACCGCCTTGCAGCAATGCAGGGCGGTTGATTTGTATAATTTGTACATATTGGGTGTTGTGTGACTAGAACGATACTCTGTACTACAATACAACTATATGCACATCCTCATCGCCACTCCGCTTATTCCGCCTGAATCCGGGGGGCCAGCGTACTACTCAGTTGCTCTCAAAGAAGGGTTGGAACAGCAGGGTCATGCCGTATCCCTGGTTGCCTTTCAGGAAGTGCGGAAGTACCCAAAGGTACTGCGTCACCTCATGTTTTTGTACCATGTACTGTTTGCAGGTCTGCGCGCTGATGTGTTTATTATTTTGGATACGGTCTCGGTTGCACTCCCGTCGGTCATTGCCGGGTGGGTTTTGGGCAAAAAGATAATTATTCGTACCGGGGGTGATTTTGTGTGGGAGAGTTACGTAGAACGTACCGGTGAGAAGGTGCTGTTGAGCGAGTTTTATATGGCACCCCGTGCACTCTCTCGTAAAGAACGATTATTGGTATGGCTCCAGAAATATATCGTGTTTCCGCTTACCACCAAGGTGGTATTTTCAACGGCGTACCAGCGCGATATATGGGCAGCACCATATGCGATACCATTCTCCAAGACGGCGATTATCGAAAACAGCTATCCACAAAAAGAGGAATCGGCGCAAGGTGGAGATGTGTTCCTCTGTGCGTGGCGACCAACTGGATTTAAAAATATCGATACGCTCGAACGCGCGTACGTGCTCGCACAAAAAAAGTACCCAACTATGAAGCTTGAAATCTTCAAAGACATTCCACGTAAAGAGCTTGTAGTACGCATGCGCACCACCCGTGCACTCGTCGTACCCTCACTCTCGGAAGTAAGTCCAAACCTAGGCATGGAAGCACTCGCAATGGGATTACCCGTCATACTCACATCCGACTGTGGCACCCGTGACCGATTTGGAGATGCGGTCACCTGGATTGATCCTGTTGATCCTCAGAGTATTGCAGATACCCTGTGCTCGTTTATGCATGAGAAGGTGTATGCAGACGCACGACATCGTGCCGAGGCGTTTACGTACACTCGCACGTATGCAGATATTGCAAAGGAATTTTTGACTCTCGCTAAAAACTAAACTACGTATCGTTTATTTTGCTCACGAGTATCGGTTGAATGCCAATGATTAGCATGGTACTATGTGAATATGTCAAACGAACTCGAGTACAAAATAGAGTATGAGGTAGACACAGAAACAGGGCAGGTAGTCGCCACGATTCCCGAGCTCAATCATCTGTCCTCGTTTGGAGACACTTTTGCGGAAGCAGAGGCGCATGTGCGGGAGGCAGTGCTTGGATATCTTGAGGTGCTCACGCACAGATTAAAGGTACCCAGTACCTTTAATCTGTGAATAAAAACATCCCCCGTTTATCGGGGGATGAAGTGCTGTTGCAACGAACTAATAACTCCTACCTACGCCTTGTCGACCGGTGTCAAATCGATCATGATTTTGAACGTATGCGGTACAATCGTTCCGTCGGGGTATTCCTCCTCGATCACCATGGTATCTTGCGGTGGTAGTGCCCAGCACAAAATTATCTCCTTGAGTAGTACCACAGCATCATCCAGGTCCGCGACACCTTTGAAACCCTTCTGCGCATCTATTGGTGATGCGCATTTGTGAAATGCCCCCTGGTGCCACTCTTTGTACTTCAACCTAAACTTGTTCATGATATCCTCCTCGCTTGCGTGGCAAGCATACTAATTCCTTCATACACTCATGACAATGTACGAAGACATATTTTGATATGTTGTTGTAGGGAACTTATAATACTCACGTAGCATACCATCCTGAATTAGCACTCTAACTGCAACACTTAACCTTTCTGAAATATCTGTCGTGGACTTTTGAATTTGAGACGCTTGCGTGGTCGATCATTTAACCGGCGAACTACATGCGCCAACTCCGCAGGAGTG
>JAKFXP010000042.1 GCA_021731325.1 Parcubacteria group bacterium | reverse complement strand
CGGTACGTTTGTGTTAGTGCCACTCTCGTCGGTACCCTTCTTTTCGTTTTTACGTGCATTTACCTTTACTCCTGACATACTCTTTTACGTATTCTTACCCATTCTCATTTTCGAATCTGCGTACAACATCTCGATACGGCGGTTATTAGAAAATGTGTGGGCTATTAGCGTACTTTCAGTTGTTTCGTTGCTTGTGTCTGCGGGACTCATTGCGTACGCACTCTTCCTTGGGTTACCGCTCGTAGGTATATCGGTACCATTTATCGTGTGTGCACTCTTCGGTACGCTGATTAGCGCAACTGACCCTGTTGCCGTGCTCGCACTCTTCAAAGAGTTGGGTGCGCCAAAACGCCTCACCTTACTGTTTGAGGGTGAAAGTATTTTTAATGATGGTACTGCAGTGGCTCTATTTCTGGTGATTTTAGGGGTGGCGCTTGATGGGTGGCATGGAGGTTCTTCAGTTATGGAGGGTGTACTCATGTTTTGCATGATGATTGTGCTCGGCATTCTACTAGGACTCCTATTTGGTTTCCTATTTGTCGCTACTGTCGATGCTGCTCGACGGAGTGAGTATGTGCAAATTTCCCTCATGATTGTACTGGCACACTTTACGTTTCTCATTTCAGATTTTATCTCACAACATGTTTCAATACTCGGACACCATATTCATATAAGTGCAATTATTTCGACAGCGGTTGCATCAATGGTGATGGGGAATTATGGTCGCGCAAAAATACTCCCCCATGCGCGTGAATTTGTAGAGAAATTTTGGACACAGACAGCACTGCTTGCTAATTCACTCGTATTCTTACTCATTGGTCTCATCTTTGTTGCACTTCCCATACCGGTTACGCAGCTCATGGTCCCCATTACGGCCGCAGTACTCATTGTTGCGATTGCTCGTGCACTCTCTATTTATCCGGTCGTCTGGTTACTCAATCATAGTACGAGTGAAGCACCTATTCCAACATCATGGCAGCACTTACTCGCCTGGGGAAGTTTGCGAGGTGCGCTGGCAATCACTATGGTGCTACTCATTCCGGTCGATCTAGAGGTTCCCGGTTGGAGTCTTGCGTACACTCCTCGTGAGTTTATTCTCGCGTTGACCATCGGTTGTATTTTTGTCACCCTCTTCATTAAAGCAACAAGTATTAAGGGTCTTGCACACTTTTTGGGTACTAGTAACCTTACCCCTCTTGAGGAATTGCAGTATGGGCAGGTCATCGCACAGGTGTATAGTGAGGGGCTATCCCGGTTACAACGTTTTCAGGAAAAAGGCTACATAGATACATCGACCGCAACGATGCTCATTACCGAGCATACAAAAAAACTCGACGCAACATTGGCACGTTGTGAAGCACAACTAGAGCTGCAAGGTGCGGACGCAGGTGAACGAGTTTTGCGATTTTTTACCCTAGGCGTTGAACAGCGGCGGTTGGAAGATTTGTACCAGTACGGAGAAGTGTCTGAGGCGGTATACCGACTCACACAACACAAGCTAGAGCTCCAGTATGAAGAAGTTGAAGAAGGAGGTGTACCAAGTAGTGCTACACCTACCGTCCATTGGTTACATGCTCGTATTGCGAGTTTGGTACAATCTTTGGGGCGAAAGCCGGCGGATGAGGTGCTTGCGGAGCGGTATATGTACTACAGGACACTTGTGGTGCTGGCCCGCACCGTACTTCGCGAATTAGGGAATTTTGATACACGGTATGCGTCAAGTATGTTTGGAGCTCAGGCTGTAGAGCGTATGGTAACGGTGTACGAAGCGTTTCTTTCTGGTTCACGTGCAAAACTGCAAGCGATTGAAGCGGAGGCACCTAATGTGAGTAAGTTACTTGCAGAACAATTGGCGCGGAGGAGTGTCCTTGAGGTGCAGGTGCGCACACTCGATGAGTTATTTGAACGTGAGATGATGTCGAGTAAGGTGCATGTGGCAATACAGGATACCATACAGAAGCACGCTGAGTATGTATAAGTAGTGCGACTCTACTGCCTGCGTCCTAGCAACAATCTATCAGCTACGTGGTGTGGTCGATAGAGTGTCCTTGTTGTGCAGGGTACATATTGGTGCGTATTTGAATACGTTCGTGTGCAGCGTCGACGCGGCGGAGCAGGTCGGTAAGCGTGGCGCGATCCTCCATAGAAAGTGAGGTGTCGGTAAGTTTTTGTTGCAAGGTGGTGTGTAAGGTGTCGATAGAAGTGTCGTACTGTTGGTAGAGTGTCAGGCATTCTTGTTGCGTATACTTACCTAATTCGCCCGTAAGCTGCAATCCTTCAAGGGTGGTGTGGGTGGTGTCGAGTGCGGTTACTACGTATGTGTAGTCTTGGGCTACTGCATCATGTGATGCAAAACGAGATGAGGTGTGGTCGAGGTATGCGAGTGCGACGCCTGATCGCTCTGCGGCATGATCGCTAAAGGTAAGATGTATGCGGGTATTGATAAGGAGAGATTCAGCGTAGAGGTGATCGTGTGTCACCACGGTTACGATGAGGAATACGGTAAACACTGAAGCGAGACCTATTCGATAGAGAGACCAAGGGGATGGTGTGATGGTAAGGGGGCTTGGGAGAGGTGCTGCTGTAGTTTCTGCTTCGAGTGCCGCGATACGCGAAAACACCCGAGCACGAAGCTCAGTTGCCCACGCGGCAGGCACCGTGAGGTGGCGAAGTGTCTGTAGTTCTTTTATGGTGTCTTCAGGGTTGTTCATGGTCAAGTATCTTTCGGAGTGCCGCAAGTGCTCGGTGTATACGTACGCGGACATTATTTTCAGACAACTCTAGTATATGCGCAATTTCTAATATGGAAAGCTCTTGCAGGTAATGGAGTACGAGTATGTCTGCATATTCTTGTTTAACCCCTTGTAGGGCTTTTGCCACCCGTGCATAGGCATACCTTGCATCAAGTATCTCGACAACGGTGTTATCTACGACCAGTGCATTCATTTCTTCCTCAAGAGGCACGCTCTGGCTCACCGCTTGTTTGCGATACTGATCGATGATGAGGCCTCGAGTAATGGTATAGAGGAGGGCGCGTTCATAGGTAATCTCCACACCACTCGCAAGGCGTTGCCAAAATTTGCAAAATGCATCAGCTACCACATCTTCCGCTAGTGCCCGATTATGAAGTCGGTAATAGGTAAAAGTGAGTAACGCTTGTGCATGAGTGTCATAGAGAGTCGTAAAGTGCTGATGCAATTTCTCCGGTACTCCATTCATATAGCCGTGTTATCATACCATACTATTACAGTAGTGTGAGGAGTTGGGTGTGCCGGCGACAGTCAGACAGGTGATGACGAACGTAGTGGAGAAGCACCTGTCGTTCTGGACAAAGGGGTGATATATGCGTATAGATAGAGGTAGTATGATTAAAGTCCCATATCACCAACAAAGCACTCAGTATTCTTGCGGGCCTGCATCACTCCATATGATGTTTTTGTTCTATGGGGTTGTGGTATCCGAAGAAGAACTTGCAATACGACTTCGCACGAATGCAGACATAGGTACCAAACATAGTGATCTGATACGTGTGGCGCGCGAAGAAGGGTTTTACGTATTTGAAAATGACGATTCGTCTATTGTGGAGATTGGAGGGTTACTTAAATTACATACGCCGGTTATGGTGCATTTTACTGAGCCGAGCGAAAACGATCCGCACTATGCGGTTGTGGTGAAGGTGGACGAGACGCATGTGGTACTCAACGATCCGTGGAATGGTGAAAAAACGATACTGGAGGTGGGTGATTTTTTGTCTCGATGGTCAAGTGAATACACCCATGAAGACAACTGGCTCATGGCTATTTCGCAAGAACCGTTTTCGTTGGGACGGCAGTATGCGCCAAAACGGAATCGTGCTCGTGATACCATATAAAATAAAGTATGCTTGAGGCGTATCTTTCACGATTGGGAAACGAACGAACATGCCCGGTGGCAGTGATGATTCGAGCGGGTAAGATGCTTATTGGTCGTCGGGAGTACCCTACCGGAGCGGTATGGACTGCTCCTGGGGGACGGTGTGAGATAGGAGAGACTATTGAAGAGGCGCTTCGTCGAGAAGTGTATGAAGAAGTAGGTATTACCGCCTTCACAATCCAGGCGTATATGGGTGAGTCGCGAGGTGCCGATGAGCATGATATCGTACCGTTGTTTTTGTGTACGACCGAACAAGACGCAACACGCAGGGCACCCGAAAAATTTTCTGAGTGGCGGTGGGTGACGGTAGATGAATACATTACCGGTGATGAGTATTCAGGTTTCAATCCGCATGTCCGAACACTGATTGATACGTTTTTCTAGCAGAGGGTATCTTGAAATCAGGGATACGTATCGTTTGTTGGAATGTAGAGTATAACTCGCTCATGCGTATGAGGGTGCTGGGGTATACTGGTTGGTATCTATTATAAGGCTAGAGTAATTATTGTATGCATACACAACATCAAAAATTTATTACCGGGGTATTTCTGACGCTCATTGCGATACTCGGCGTCGCATATTATCGGACGTTACAGGTCCCCCTTACCTCGGTGGCGGAAGAGGTGCCGGTCGTGATTCCCGAGCAGGGTACGACTGAAGCGGATGCAGCAATGGGTCAGATTGAAGCACGGGTCAGTGCACCTGCAGAAAAGCCAGCGCCCGTAACAGGCAAGCTCAAGGCCGACACCTTTACCGGAACGCTTGAGAAAGTTGATACCGCTTGTTTTGCTGATGGGGAATGTTTTGTGGAGGTTGACGGCAAACATGTGACGGCAATTATGGGTTGGAGTCAGGAAACAGTAGGTTCGGTTATGGGGGTTGAAGGATTTGGGGATCTTGAGCAACATATTGGGGAAATGGTTGAGGTGTACGCACAAGAAAAAGGAGCGGGCGACTACACGCTCTATGGTAGCGAAGGGTTCTATATCAAGCTCATAGCAGGTACGAGTGAGGTGCAATAATATTGCTTTTGTTATTTTTTGTGGTATTGTATTATTCGGAACTGATATCCAGTTTTTCTTGGGGCACGTTGGTATCATGACGTGCAATGATCTTTTCAGATGAGGAGGTAATAATGTATTCCATAAATAATCAGGCGTCACTCATTGTTGATGCGGACGCTCTCCCACACGAAGGTGTGGGACGGAGTATGGTGCGATTACGTATCATGGCTCTTGCAGAAGCGCTCCGTACTACACCGGTGTGCATACGTTTGGGGCCATCCCTTGCTGCATGTGGCTACGAGTTGATTGAAGCAATGCACGATATAGGACTGTCGGTCTGCGCCGACGTACACCTACAGTGTCGTACGAGAGAAGAGATGTACATGTACGGAGCGTTTCTCGAAGAGGTGTGTCCAGAAATGATCACCGTTTCGTGCGGCAACAGTATTGGTTCTATGAGGGTGCTTAAGCAGAACCTTTCCCATACTTCAGTGCTTGGGGTGACGGTGGCCTCTATGAACGGTGATGAATTGTTTCAGGTTTATGGTAGCAATGCGCGCGAAGTAGCATCGGTCTTTGCAGATCGTGTTGACATAGCGGGGTTTGATGGCTACCTATGTCCACAGGCTGAAGCATCTGTGTTGTATGCAAACAGGGAACGGATGAGTCGGACACGTGAGATAGCGATCCCCCTGTTAATCGTATCTGACGTTCGTCCCGGGTGGTATCAAGAAACACAAGGATCAACGGTAGGCACCACTCCGGAGGCTGCGCTTGGTGTGGGTGCAACCCATATTATAGTTGGAAAACCAATAGTGCAGTCGTCACATCCGTATGATGCGGTCATGCGTACCCTTGAGGAAATACAACCATAGTAGGTAAAGTACGGCATAGCGTACCAGCCCCAGTACCAACGATCGGTACTGGGGCTTTTTATACTGGGTACGAGTCCTATAGCATTACTACGCAGGTGTGGTATAGTGAAGCCTCGATACGGAAAAAGAGTCGATTTTCTAGGGAGTTACAAATCAAGCACACAAGACACATGACCGGAACAATAAAAAGTCTGACGACGAAGGGATTTGGATTTATCTCACGCGAAGGTGAGACAAAAGACCTTTTCTTTCACTCTTCAGAATTGAAGGACGTTATGTTCGACGAGCTTCAGGAAGGTGACACCGTTACCTTTGAAGTCGTGGACGGTGAAAAAGGACCTGCAGCAGTGAACGTATCACGTGCATAGTCTTTTTTGACGCGATAGACCGTTTGCTGCACCTGTGGTAAGCGGTTTTTCGTACCTAATATATATACATGGCAAAAGGAGACACCATCATCTCATTTGAGAAAACATCATTTGAATATAGCGCACTCAAACCCATCCTTGATGAGGTTGCGTTTTCGGTGCGCCGGGGGAGCAAGACTACCATCATGGGACAGAACGGTGCGGGGAAGAGTACGTTATTTCAACTCATCACGGGCGGCTACAAGCCGGATTTTGGAAAAATAAATAGTATCCCACACCTTACCATCGCAGTGTCACAACAGGTCATTCCTCGAGATGAACTGAAATACACCGTGCGTGAGTTTTTTTTACGTCGATTTACCAAGCCGGTGTATGACATTGACCCGCGTATTGATGAAGTGCTTGAAGTCGTGAACCTGAAAGACCATGAAAAAATACACGAACGAGTCATGCAATCATTCTCGGGAGGGCAACAGGCTCGACTTCTCCTCGCCTCGGCACTAATCCAAGATCCCGACCTCCTTCTCTTGGATGAACCGACCAATAATCTCGACAAAGCGGGCATCGAGCATCTCACTGACTTTTTAGTCCACTATCCAAAGACGGTGATGGTCATTTCGCATGACGCAGCATTTTTGAATGCTTTTACCGATACCGTACTGTATCTTGATGTGCATACCCACAAAGTTGAACAGTACTCGGGTAATTATTTTGATGTGGTGAAGGATATTTCTGCACGCGTCGAAAAGGAGCAGCGGAAAAATGCGCAACTTGAAAAGAAGATTCAGGACAACAAAGACAAAGCAAATTTCTTTGCAAATAAAGGAGGGAAGATGCGTTTGGTTGCCCGTCGGATGCGTGATGAGGCAGAAGATTTGGAGGATACCAAAGTAGATGTGCGAAAAGAAGATAAGACTATTCGTGCATTTAAGATTCCCATTCAAGCGGATCTCACGGGAGAGGTGCTCAAGATAGGGTCGTACAACGTCATACGCCCAAAAACACACAAACCGGTGACAAAAAAAACGGAGATCGTACTTCGAAGAGGTACTCATTTGCTGTTGACTGGCCCAAACGGTATTGGCAAAAGTACCCTTCTTGAATCGATTGCTCGGGGAGAAGCGGTAGGAAGTACGATTGGTGCAGGGGTGAAGGTTGGGTACTATCGTCAGGATTTTTCAACCCTTAATTTTGATGAAACGGTACGCGTTTCGCTTATGGCGGCCATGGAGGTATCGGAAGAAGAGCATATGCGCTCTGTTGCAGCCGGTTTTTTGATTACCGGAAACATCATCAATACTAAGATTGGTGACCTTTCTGAAGGGCAGAAGGGATTGGTTGCGTTTGCGCGTCTTGTGCTTGAACGACCAGGACTCCTTATTCTTGACGAACCGACGAATCACATCAATTTTCGCCATCTTCCCGAAATCGCTCAGGCGCTCGATGCGTACCAGGGCGCAATGGTGCTGGTGTCTCACGTCCCTGATTTTGTTGCGCAAATACGTATCGACGAAACCCTTGATCTTGCAAAGGGGATATAGCCCTGACTCGTATCTGGAAAGGGAAAAGAGTGGTATATTGGAACGATACATTATCGGTAACTCATAATTGCATGGAACAACAAAATCTACAGGGGTATGTGACCGATCGAGTGCGCGCAGGTCTCTCTAAAGTGGCGATTATTGAGCAATTGCAAGCGGTCGGGTGGTCTGAAGAAGAAGCGTTGGTTGCATATCGTGATGCGTTGGTCGCAACAGGCGTCCCCGTGCCCTCTGCGTCCATGAAGCGTGCCACGACTAAACGCGCATCGACCGTAGAGATCGTACTGAATTTTTTCTCCTTTATCTTGCTCGGCATTGTAGCCTCTGCACTCGGCGTGCTGTATTTTCAGGTCATCAATCACTTTTTTCCCGACGCACTCCAGATTGATTATTACGGCGCATATGCGGCACAAGCTGCGTCCGATGCCATTCATTACGCCATTGCAGCGCTCGTGATTGCGTTTCCTCTGTATGTTGCGGTAGTGCGATTATGGTTTAGAAAGTATCGTGAAGATGAAGGAAAGGAAGAGTCGAAGCTCACCAAGTGGCTCACCTACATCGTACTTCTTATTGCTTCGGTAACGATTGTAGGCGACCTCATCACTACCCTCAACACGTTCTTGAGTGGTGAAATTAGTGCACGGTTTTTCCTGAAGGCGCTTACGATTATCGTCATAGCAGGTATGGTATTCGGGTTTTACTTTTTGGAGCGCAAAAAAGTACAATATGGCCAGGACATCGCCCGTCGCACGTTCCAGCTTTTTGGATGGGTTATTGCCGGAGTCATCGTATTTGGTATCGTACTCGGCTTTGTAGCCGCGGGGTCACCAGAGACCGAACGTATGCGCACTTTTGATGCACAGCGTGCAGATCACTTAAGTCAGATTGCGGGATGTGTGAGCAGTTACACCGAGACTTTTGGCAAACTCCCTGAGTCTACGGATGACCTTGCGAAGATGACGAGCTATTCGTACTGCGCAAACTTGGTCGACCCTGAATCTGGTGCACCATACGCGTATCGTATTGTTATGCCACTTTCACCCACCACTCCCCCTGATGTATACGAAGGTTCCTTTGAGTTGTGTGGCGTATTTAGTCTTGCGGCGAACAGTCCTTCTGTGGAGGGAGCAAGCTATCCGTACGGAGATACCACTAAGTGGATGAACCACAGTGCGGGAAACGACTGTGATCAAGAGGTGGTCGTGGTGAAGAAGTCGATGGTGGGAGGCAGCGATGCGCCCGGTATGCCGCTCAAAGCGCTGCCTGTTCGATAACCCTTCCGTTTAAAAAAAATATGTGGTATGGTGGCGGTATGCAACATCGCGATCAGGCATACATATACGGCAAACACGTCATTGACGAGGCGTTTGTCCGTGCACCTCATGCGATAAAACGACTCTATATCGTAAGCGGGACAACACATGCACGCTATCGCGAGCAGGCGGTGGCGCTCGGTATCCCCGTTGATCAGTGTGACGGAGACCATCTTCCACAGGGAGTTGATGAGCGAGTGAATCACCAAGGCCTTATCGCACAGGTAGCCCCGGGCAAACTCGAACGAGAGTACAAACCTTTTATCGAAGGGCTTACCATTACTCCGGCGACCTCCCTCGTCGTGCTCGATGAACTTACGGATCCTCAAAATGTGGGTGCGGTGATACGAAGTGCCGCTGCCTTTGGTATTGCTGCAGTACTTATTCCCGAGTACCGTCAGGCGCAGGTCACCGGTACCGTCGTCAAGGTCTCTGCAGGTATGGCGTTTACCGTACCGTTGGTGCAGGTGGGGAATGTAAATACGGCGTTGCGTGATCTCAAAGAGCGCGGGTTTTGGATATATGGTTTGGTAGGGGGCGGTGATACCAATATCACGAAAGAATCGTTCACCAAGCCAAGCGTGTTTGTGCTCGGCAACGAAGCGCGTGGTTTGCGCGAAAAGACTGAGGAGCTGTGTGACTTTAAACTCTCAATCCCTACCGATGCGCAGTGTGAGTCCCTAAACGTTGCTGCAAGTGCCGCGGTGGTCTTTTATGCATGGCGATTACAGTACCCCCTCTAACAACATGAAGAAGGTTGAACCTCCTTCATGTCCATTCCTTCAGTGTTTGCGTTCAATATGAAAACATTCTTTACACGATTCTTTGTTCTCCTTGGAGTCATATTTTTTGTACTTCTCTGCACACTTGCGTACCTATGGTTTGCTGATCCGTATGGGATACGGCCGATGGTAGATGGAGTGATCACTCCAGGATCTACGGAAACTGAACTGTTAGACAAACACCCTGTGCTCACACAGACTCAAGAAAAATCTCTCGAAGTGGTTGGTATTGATGTTACTACATTGCCGACCACGCTCACCAAACAACAAGAAACATGTTTTACCAAAACGTTGGGCGCACCAAGAGTCCGTGAAATACTGTCGGGAGATACTCCAACGATACAAGAAATCACTCGTGCGCGTGGATGTTTGAAGGCGGAGTGAGGGTGAGGTCGGTGTATATCTGCACGTGAGACAATGTACCGAGTATGCGCACGGGCACGTGCTCGATAGGTGCGGTACCCGAGAGTGCGAGGAGTGCAGTACGCTTTGCTCCACCTACAGCATACACAATGGCGTGGGCAACGTGTTTTTTTAGATAGGAGAGGGTGGTGGTGAGACGTTTGGGGTGGGGATTTTTGTTCGGGGTTGTTTGATATCCTCGAATACATCGATGCTCCGCAAGGAAGAGTGATGCAAAGAGTTCCGCATCTTCGGGAAAAGGGAGAATGCCGGCAAGGTGACCATCATCGCCGATACCCATCGTTGCAATGACCATACCGTCATGATGGGTGATGTGCCAATGTTTGAATGCAAGATCAAGACGACGTTCAGTGTCGTCAAGGGATTCGACGGGCTGTGGTCGGGTGTCGAGGTACTGCACACCACGCGCATGTACAGTGTGGTATATCGACAGAGCGGCAAACTGTGCAAAATTGCTCGACGCGGGGTCGGTGGTGTATCGCTCGTCGAGCATTGAGATCGTGACGTGTGATGAGAGGAGGGAGGGGTCAAGGTGTGCGGCAAGCGCAAGCGCACTGCCTCCGGAGAGGAGGAGTAAGACGTCTTTTCCTGCTGCGTCACGAAGCGCGGTATTGAGTGCATACACCGCATCTTCGAGCGGTGTCGGTGAGGTGTGTATGGTGAGCATGTTAGGGTGCAACCGTGTGTCCGCCAAACTGATTGCGCATGACCGACACGACTTGTCCTTGAAAACTCGGTTTCCTTTGGCTTTTTCGCGTGCCTTCAGTGCGTGTTCAATTACTTTTACGGGCACCTCAAGCTCTTGTGCCGCTTCGACGGTCCAGAGGCCTTCACCACTTGCGGCTGCGCTACCGGTAATGCCCGCGAGGTCTTCTCCATAGGCATCAAATCCAGACACGAGCCAACCCATGAGTTTTGATTCAATCACACTGCCGTGGTCGTAGAGACGAGCAACCTCGGTAAGAGGAATCTCATAGGGAGCATTTCGTAATACATCAAAACCTTCTGCAATGGCTTGCATCATGCCGTATTCGATACCATTGTGCACCATCTTGGTAAAGTGACCGGCACCCTGCAGGCCGACATACAAACTTCCTTGTTTTACTGCAAGGTCTTGGAAGAGTGTTTCGTAGTGGTCAAATACTTCCGGGTCGCCTCCTACCATGAGGCACGCGCCTCGGCGTGCCCCTGCAGGGCCACCACTCACCCCGACATCAAGCATACGTATCCCTTTTCGTCCTAGTTTTTTTGCACGACGTATGGTTTCTTTGTAGGGAGAATTACCTCCATCAATAATGGTGTCTTTGGGAGAGAGTAGTGGGATAATTTTGTCGAGCACCTGATCGACGGCAGTATGGGGTACCATAATCCATACGGTTCGTGGGGTGCGAGAAGGAGGGAAAAGTTCGGGGAGTGAATCAACCGCCTTGATGCCGACGGCGCGAGCACGCTCCACACTTTCTTTGTTTGGGTCGTATGCAAGAACAAGATGACCTTTTTCTTGCATACGTTCAACCATATTTCTCCCCATTTTTCCTAGACCGAGATATGCGATATTCATACAAGAATGTTAGGTAAATAAATGTATCGTACGTTCTATCTCTGCTTTGAGCGCACTTTCCGGACCCGTACTCCCTGGAGTATACGGCAGAGGGGTACTCGATTGCCAGAGGCTCAATATAGCAGTGATGTAATTCCATGCGGCTTCTTGTTCGGCATTGCTGACAAAGAGGGTTTGGTCACCCGAAAGTGCGTCAAAGAGGACCTCTTCGTACGCATCGGCGATGATGATCTGCGCTTCGGTAAGGTGAGAACGGTCAAAGACGAGATCATTGGGCTCAAGGCCGTATTTGGTGCCGGGAGTACGTACCCAAAATCTCACCGTAATCTTTTCTTGGGGAGAAATACTAAAGCGCACAAAATTTGGATGGTCATGTGCGTTTTCGGTGCCGCAGACGCACTGGTCGGAGGACTTAAAACGTACACTAATTTCGACACAGGAGTGTTCCATTGCTTTTCCATGTTCGAGATAAAACGGCACGCCATGCCAACGAGGGGTATCAAGGAATGTTTTTACTGCAAAGTATGTTTCCGTATTTGAACCCGGAGCAACGTGAGGTACCGCTTGGTACCCTTCATATTGTCCTTTTACGATATGGCTGTCGAGCTCAATAGGGCCGGGAATCTTGAGTGCGCGGAAGACGTCCGTTCGTTTTTTTCGGAGGGTGTTTGCACTTAACTCTTCCGGATATTCCATGGCAATCAAGGCAAGCATTTGGAGCATATGATTTTGCCCTACGTCACGCAAGGCGCCCACGCCATCAAAAAAGGCACCGCGGGTAGACACATCAACTTTTTCGAACACCCGTATATACACTGCTTCAACATAGTCACTATTCCAGGTATGAGCAAAGAGTGTGTTTGAAAAGCGGAATGAGAGGATATTTTGTATGGCATCTTTTGCGAGGTAGTGATCAATGCGGTATATCTGCTCCTCGCGAAACAATTGTGAGAGTTTTTGATCAAGGTGTCGAGCATGTGCTAGGTCGTTGCCAAATGGTTTTTCAACGAGGATACGTGTCCACCCCTCGCCGACGATGCAGGGTTGTTCGAGTTTGACCGCAGCAATATGCTCAAAAATCGTTTCATAATACGTAGGAGGAACGGCGAGGTAAAAGAGCTTACTCGTACACATGCCAATGTGTTCGTCGTAGGTGTCGAGTGCGGATTTGATATGTTCATACGACTGCGACTCGTCAAAACGCCCCTGTACATAGGTTATTTTTTCGAGAAACCGTACCAGAAGCTCTTCAAGATGCTCAGATTTTTTTATTATTTGCTCGCGGGCAAATAAACGGTAACTTTCATCGGTATGATCTGCTTTTGAAAATGCGACAATATGAAGTCGCTCGGGAAGCAGCTCTTTTGCAAACAAGTCCATGAGTGCGGGAAGCAGTTTTTTTTGTGCTAGGTCACCCGTCGCGCCCAACAGGACAATGGCAGTAGGTGTTTCAATCTTGTGTGAAGATGTAATCATATGCACTAGCATACCATTTTTCTTGCGGAGGCGAATCAATTGCTTTCCGGTGAGTATATATACAAAGTGGGTACGTGCCGTGTATACTGGTACGTATCGTATGAATAGTACCCAAGCCGTATTTGCTTCGGTTATGTTCGCGCTTGTAGGCGCGGCTTTTGTTGGGGGCGTATATGTGGGGGAAGGGAGAGGTGCTGACCAGCTCCATCGAGCGGGCAGTACGCTCGGAGCAGGCGACACACTTGCGGCGCAGGTAGCGGCGACTACTATGGGTACCACCGACTTTAGTCCGTATTGGAACGTATGGAATACGCTTGAAAAAAAGTTTATACCGCATGGTACTTCCACGGCAACCACCACCGCACCCGAAGATCGATTGTATCGATCAATCGAAGGTTTGGTGGCAAGCTACAATGATCCCTATACGGTTTTTATGCGCCCCCAAGTGTCCGAGGATTTTAAGATTGCAACCAAGGGGTCGCTCGAAGGTATCGGTGCGGTGATTGGTGAAGTGGGCGGTGATTTGGTGGTAGTTGGTCCACTCGACGGGTCGCCGGCGAAAAAAGCAGGTCTGGTATCAGGTGACAAAATTCTTGCGATTGATGGGGTGAGTACTGCCGGCGTGCCCGTTGATGCTGCGGTGGACAAGATACGCGGACAAGGGGGGACAACGGTGGTACTTAAGATACAGAGCGAAGGGAGTGATGCCCGTGAAGTGTCGATTGTGCGGGGTACGATTGAGATTCCTTCCACGGCACACACGGTCATTGCGCGCGAGGTACCCAAGGTTGCGGTCAAGACTGACACCACTGCACCCCCTTCTGCTGAGCCAGCCACTCCTGCGAGCACCTCTCCCCAACCAGTTGAGACTGAAAAGCGCGACTTCTACGTCTTGAAACTATTTAGCTTTTCACAAACTTCTATTGCTGCTTTTGAACGCGAGCTTACGCAGTATGTCGAAAATGGAGCGGACACCCTAATTATCGATCTTCGGGGTAATCCGGGAGGGTACATTGAGTCGGCAATACAAATAGCGAGTTGGTTTTTGCCAGAAGGGAGTATCGTGGTGCGTGAGATGACCGGGCCACAAAAAAAAGAGACGTTTCATCGGAGCACTCGTCGAGAATTACTCAACGATCGTATGCCAAAAATCGCCATACTGGTAGACAAGGGAAGTGCTTCTGCGGCGGAAATTTTGGCAGGAGCCTTGCAAGAGCACGGTAAAGCAAAACTGATTGGTACTCGCACGTTTGGCAAAGGGTCGGTACAGGAGCTCATCAGTATCACGGATACTCTTTCGCTCAAGGTGACGGTGGCCAGGTGGTACACCCCCAATGGTCTTTCCATATCTGAAGGGGGTCTCAAGCCTGATATTGAAATTGATCCCACGAGCGCCACCTCGTCTGATCCATGGATTGATGCCGCAGTGACGTATTTGTCGGAGTAGTATGTCTGACTACTACATCGCCCGTCGCACCAAAGGGCTCTATAGCTCGACTGACAAAGCACCTTTTAAATTGTCGCGCAGTAAAATTGACCTCTCGCTTGAGTGTCCACGGTGTTTTTATATCGATCGCAGGCTTGGGGTGGGGCGACCACCCGGATTTCCCTTTAATCTCAACTCGGCAGTGGATACCCTTCTCAAAAAGGAGTTTGATGCCCATCGCAAAAACGGCACCAAACACCCTCTCCAGGAGCACTATGGTATCGACTGTGTGCCCGCAGCACACGAGGAGCTTGATACCTGGCGGCACAATTTTACCGGCGTCCAGTATCACCATGTGCCGACCAACTTTCATGTATTCGGTGCAATCGACGATTTGTGGCAAAATAGTGCAGGGGAGTACGTGGTGGTTGACTACAAAGCGACCGCCAAAGTGGGGAAGATTGATGCACTTGATGCACCCTGGCACATCGGGTACAAGCGGCAGATGGAAATATATCAGTGGCTCTTGCGCCATAGGGGCTATCAGGTATCAAACACTGGGTACTTTGTGTATTGTAATGGTATGCTCGATCGTGAGGCGTTTGACGCCCGTCTCGAGTTTGACGTCACCTTGATTGCATACACAGGGAAGGATGACTGGGTTGACGGTGCGCTCGGTAATGCAAAGAAGCTACTTGATGGATCGGATATACCCGAGGCGTCTCCCACTTGTGATTATTGTGTGTACACACAGGCGCGGAGCGTCGTTGAAAAAAATTAAACTAAGTTTCTTTTTATATGGATACAAAAAAAGTTGGAGTGTTGGGTACGGGGGATGTGGGACGCACGCTTGCGAAGGGTTTTATGGACAAAGGGTACGAGGTGCGAGTAGGGAGTAGGGATGGAAGCAGAGCTGCGGCCGTGGATGAGGCTTTAGGTATTGATGTACAGACGGGCACCTTTGCTGAGGTGGCTGAGTGGGCTGAACTGGTGATCCTTGCCGTAAAAGGGAGTGTGGCGGAAGGGCTTGCAGGGGAACTTGCGGATATGCTTGCAAACAAAACCGTCTTGGATGTCACCAATCCTCTCGCCGCTGATCCACCAGAAAATGGGGTGCTCAAATTCTTTACAACCCTGGACAAGTCTCTGGGCGAATTGGTGCAAGCGGCGGCGCCTCAAGCGAAAGTGGTCAAGGTGTGGAACAGTGTGGGATACGGTAATATGATCAATCCGGCATTTAGCATCGTGCCGACGATGCCCTTGTGTGGTAATGATGAAGCAGCACGCGCGGAGGTTGCCGCACTGCTAGCATCCTTTGGCTGGGAGCCGGAGGATATGGGGAGTATGGTGTCGGCGCGCGCCATTGAACCACTCTGTATGCTCTGGTGTATTCCCGGACTTCAAAAAAACGATTGGAACCATGTGTTTAAGGTGGTACGAACGTAATTGGTTGGTATACAAGAATGGTACGAGCAAAGGGCGCTCGTGATGAGTCGCCCTTTGCTGATTACAGGGTTTTTTGTGTGGGTTACTCAGTGGCTCCCATTGTTGCTGGGTGTGTAAAATGGAGTTGTGTGTGTACTATCCAGGTACTCACACAAAGTGTGGTGAAGAAGAAAGGCATCGCGTACGGTTCATCGAAGTCCGTTATACCCGTAGACAGATGTTCTGCTAACCAGAATACTGTGAGGATAGCCAGCCCGGCGATGATTGATACGACCATGCTGTACGAGGAACGTATGTCATGAGGGATACTGAGTACCCGATGCACGCCATATGTCCCGATGACGGCGGCTACAATACTCAATATAACTACAGGAAAGGTGCCGATAGTACTAGAAAGCGTTAGTAGTGCCACTAGCAGTAAGGTGCCGACTTTTGATGGTTGCACCTGAATTACTCTTTTCATGGTATTCTCCAAAAAACACATCTCGGGATGAGATGTCCATGCTCCACCATACTAAAAAATATTTGTTTGTCCAGCGTCACCTTCGTGTTCAAAGGGGTATAAAAAACCCGATCTTGAGAGATCGGGTACGTGTGAGAACGTTTATTCAAAGAACGTGTTAAACGAATAGCCAAGACGCTTTGCGGCAACCTTCAACTTTTGAAGCGCCTCGCGCTCTATTTGGCGGATGCGTTCGCGGCTTACGTTATAGACATGTCCAATTTCTTCAAGTGTGTGCGGTTCATATTCTAGAAGCCCGAATCGTCTACAGATGACGTCACGCATTCTGGTATCCAGACTTCCCACGAGTATCAGCATGCACTTTTGCACCTCCTCTATCTGGAGGGCTTCGTCGACCGGTGGAGTACGGTTGTCAGGAATGGAGTCAATAAGCTCCGTGTCCGAGGTGTCACGCTCGGGGGCGTTCAAAGATACGGGCAATTCTTGCATTCTAAAAATTGCGTCTACTTCGTCAATAGCAACACCGAGGTATCGAGCAACATGACACGCAGTAACGATCATCTGTTGTGTTTGAAGTGTATTTCTTGCCTTGACGTAAGGAGATGCTTTTGCAAATGCATGTACCGGTACTCTAATGGTACGGCCAAAATTATGAATACCCCGTTCAATGTGTTGACGTATCCAATACGTGGCATAAGTTGAGAAACGAAACCCTTTTTTTGGATCAAATCCCTTAATGGCGCGGAACAATCCAAAGTTACCTTCTTCAATGAGGTCAAGCAGAGAGAGTCCTCTTCCTGTATACCGAAAGGCAATATTCACCACCAAACGTAAATTTGCATGTACGAGCGCTTGAAAAGCCTCAGGGTCACCGGACTGGGCTGCAACTGATAGTGCTACCTCTTCATCCATGGTGAGAAGTGCATATTTCCGAGCCTCTTTCATATACTGCTCAAAGACGCGCTCCTCAGTACCAAACAGTGCGGTGCGGTGTCGGCTAGATTTTTTGAAGAGTTGTAATAACTCTTCGCCCAATTCCTCTGATGGTTCAGGTTCTCCGTCATCGAGGGGTTCATTGATAGGTAACTCCTCATTAGGTATTTCAATATCCATCACACACACTCCTCATTAGAGTTGCTACAATATAATCCAAATCCAATTAACCATACTAGTATATATCTGTCAATAACCCTGGAACGTCTTGTACCCGTATAATAACGCAATGATACATACGCTTATTACCTGGCTGGAGACAGTTGTACTTCCGCTCGGCGCTCCCGGGGTGTTTGTAGCGTCGATTGTGGAGGAGATTATTGCAATCATTCCTTCTTCGGTGGTGCAGATGGGTGCAGGCTTTTTGTTTTTGCAAGGCCAGCCGTTTGGAATAGAGGCGCTTATGGTACTAGTTACACATGTATTACTTCCTGCGTCCCTCGGCGTTATGGTTGGTTCGCTTCCTATCTACTATGCCGCGTATTATGGGGGCAAGCCAATTATTGATCGATGGGGTCGATTTGTGTCGGTGCGATGGGAAGAGGTTGAAAAAGCCCAACAAAAATTTTCTGAGACTTCTCGTGAGGAACTTTTCATATTCATTTGTCGAGCACTGCCTATTATGCCGAGTGTCGTCATTACGACTTTTTCGGGAGTGGTGCGGGTACCGGTGGGGACGTACTTGCTCTACACGTTTCTAGGTACTTTGGTACGCGCATCTATATTGGGAATATTGGGCTGGCAGCTGGGGGCTCTCTACCATACCTATGCTCCACAGATTGATCACCTGGAAAAGGTTGGCCTGGTGCTCATCCTTATAGGCGCTGGTCTCTATTATTACTTTGTACAGAAAAATAAAAGAACACAAATATAAAATAAGTACATAGTGACGTTTGAAATACTTGTGGTTATATGAGCGTACCAACGTATAAAAAGGGGCGTTTAGTACATAATTACACAGTCATATGAACAAAATAAGCAGAGGGGGCAGTATAATGACCGCGATATTCGTGCTCTTGGCGGTTGCGTTCGGCGCACCACAGGATGCGCAGGCAGACCGAGGACACGGCAAAGGCCAGTACCGGTACTCGCGAAGCTCGGATTCAGGGTACTATTATTCCAATTTCCGCGCGGAGCAGGTCTACATGTTCAATGGTCGTTCGTTCAACACATTTGACGGTTTGGTGCGGTATCTACGTGTCTTGTTTGATGACCGTACGCATAATCGTGTTGATACTCGGAACGATGAAAATGTTTCAATAAATATTGAAACCGAAGAGGCGACTGATATTACCGACAACCGTGCAACACTTGAAGGCATCATTGATTTCGACGATGCAGATGAAGCAACGGTGTGGTTTGAGTATGGCCCAGGGTCTGACCTCAAATGGCGCACCACCAAGGTACGTGTCTTTGCTGATGATGACGATGAAGCGTTTGCCCGTGAACTCATTGGTCTCGAAGAAGGCGAGCGGTATTCGTTCCGTGCAGTCGGTGAAGATGAGGATGGTGACCGTGAGTACGGCAGCATCGAGTCGTTTACGGCAGACGAGGATGATAATGGTGACGACGACGATTCCGATGATACTGACCCAACGATTCGCACGCTTTCTGCAGAGGATATGAGCGACGACGAGGCTACGTTGCGCGGTGAGGTCGACATGAACGATTTCAAAAATGGTACCGTATTCTTTGTCTACGGCGAAGATCGCAGTATGATTGCGGATGTCGAAGATGATGTTGACACCTATGACGATATTGACGAGGAGGGTGATGATCTGCAGAAGCTGTTGGTTGACGATGA
Organism: Parcubacteria group bacterium; assembly: GCA_021731325.1. Classification (GTDB taxonomy): domain Bacteria; phylum Patescibacteriota; class Minisyncoccia; order Phycocordibacterales; family UBA12088; genus UBA12088. The sequence goes on along the minus strand of JAKFXP010000042.1, from coordinate 1,250 downwards.
TCTCGACGGCGATGCATCGTATTCGCCAGAGGTATCCAACCTCGATGCAGATACCACCATATACTTTGCAATGGGGGTGGCGTATGAGGATGAAGACGGGGATGAGATAATTCGCTTGGGTGACATTCGAAGTCTTACGACTGACAACTAAATAGGGGTATCTATATGATTAAAAAGCCACCTAAGCGCAGGTGGCTTTTTAATCATGACGTTGCATACCAGTGCCGTCATCTATACAATAGAAGGTATTCACGTATGAAATACATGCATATTGCGTGTCTTGGGTGTGGTGTCCTGCTGTTTGCAAGTGGGGTATATATGGGAAGGACACAAAGAGGTGAGGAGCTGACGGAGGCATCTCCACAAGAAGAAAGTGCCTCCACCCAGATGGTGCGAGAGCGCGAAGCAGGATACACCTTCATTAGCCCAATCCTTGATTGTGAAAGTGCCTCCATGCAACGTGGTGGAGGTGCGGGCATTATGTACCGCGAGCTAGAAACGCAACTTCGTAATCTTACACAACGCTTCGCAGTGCCTACTATGTCGGTGTATTATCGCGACCTTACAAACGGACCATGGTTCGGTATTGATTTTGATGAAGAGTTTGCACCTGCAAGTATGACTAAAGTACCCCTCATGATTGCGGTATACAAAGAAGCGGAACGATCTCCTAATTTTTTGGATAGGGAAGCGACGATTTCTGAAGAGGTGGCATCGCTCAATGCGGAAGAAAATATTCGTGCGACGCAGGTGGTTGAAGCGGGGGCGACATACGCTATCAGAGATTTAGTAAGGCGCATGATTGTGTATTCCGACAATGCGGCCGCAGTGACGCTGCTTTCGATTGTAGAACCCAAGGCAATAGAAGAGGTGTTTCTACAAATCGGGGTGCCGGTTGATATGGTTGGTAATGATATTGCGCTTTCGGTGAAGGAATACGCTTCATTTTATCGGGTCTTATTTAATGCATCATATTTGAATCGTGATTCGTCTGAACAGGCGCTCACTCTGCTTGCAGAAACAGAATTTCGAGAGGGTTTGGTTGCTGGTGTTGCGAGCGAGGTGTCGGTGGCACATAAGTTTGGAGAACGAAAAAGAGATGATCTTCCGGTAGGCGAGAGAATACAACTTCATGACTGTGGTATCGTCTACTATCCCGGACAGTAGACGATACCACAGTCATGAAGTTGTATTCTCTCGCCTACCGGAAGATCATCTCTTTTTCGTTCTCCAAACTTATGTGCCACCGA
>JAKFXP010000009.1 GCA_021731325.1 Parcubacteria group bacterium | reverse complement strand
CCTGTTCGACTCATATATGCAAGGTATTATGCGGCTTTTTTCTCTACGAGGTACTGTTCATCATGCATCCCTTGTCCTGTACTGGGGATAAGTGTTTCAGAAATACGATCAAGTACCGTTACGAGACGCTGGGCGCTTGGATTTTTATGTGCTTCATTTAATAAATCAGCGCGCACCGAGAGATACTCGGTCATTGCCTCAATCGCGTCTTCGAGCATAGCGACCGCTCGTTCTGCATGATACTCGTCTTTTGCTTCGACTTGTTCACGCAAACCTTGTATACCCTCTAATAGACGTTGCGCCTTTGCAACGAGACGCTCATGTTCAGCGACAGCGGCCACTACCTCACCACTGGGGAGAGTTACCTCTGAATATGCCTCCAATACCTCATCGAGCGCTCCAAGGATGGTGTCCGCACGATCGGCAATAAAATCAAAAGAGGTTTCCGGTACCTGATTCGTACCCTCAATCCGATCAAATGCTTCGTGACCTTTCATTACGTGCGACTATACCATGTAGCGCATAGTTCGCCAGTAATTTTTCCACTTACGCAACGTGTTTTGATTCACCTGCAAGCACGTGTTCGAGTATCGCACCTCACTTGACACCCCCGTAAGCCTTTTGAACCTCGATACATTAAAACAAACTGGTTTTGTCAGTCACCACCACCTCGAACCCAGTCGCAAACGCTTGCGGTGCAATAGTGCCGAGTTGTGCAATCAGTCCATATTGGGCATGTTGCGGGCGCTTGAGCGCTTGTGACGACTGTGACGCACGCTCACGCTCCCACCCAACCACCATAAAATTTTTGTCTAACCATAAAATATCCACCGAGTGATTTGCAAATCGTATCCCGGGAACACCGGTATCCCCGAGCACAAAGAGAAGTGCTTCATCTTGACGAACGACCATCCCCGACGTTGAGGCCTGTGGCTGATCAAGACGGACTACCACTGCACGCACCTCTACCTCACCCAACCAGAGCGGAATCGTTGCATCCGTTCTCTCGAGAGAGGAGACACCTAATAACGTGGTGCCCCACGTCCAACTTGCATACGCAACAATGCCCACCAAGAGCATTCCGAGCGCAAAGATGATTGGGTAATTCCTCACGGAGAGTGCTTTTTTTAACCGCACAGCATATGAACTTACGTGATACACCTGCTCACGTACCCCCTGCTCCAAGTCATCCGAACTCTGTAGCGAAATATCGTCCATAAAACCGAGACGTCCGTCACAGCTGGCACAGCGAATACCGGTAATTGGGTCACCTGCTTCGGTGTACGCGGTGACTAGCGGTACCAACTTTTCATCTATCGGATCGGTAAAGGTTGCAAAACCAGACCCGTCGTCAATTTTACTTGTTGATGCAAATAGTGGAGTACCGCACCCCCTACAGAGATAGGTGCCTGAGCGTTGCGTCCGTACGTATGCACCGGTACCTGGTACTTCAAAAACTCCCTCCGTGAGCGCACGGTAAGACGTGTCACTGAGTTTTTGTTTCCAACTTTCGTGAGTCGATGTCGATGGTATCATACCAATAGGTTCTTAGTGTATCATAGTCCGCGGATATACCGACGGGTTATTTTTCAGACAATCGCACCTTAAACGTCCCTGCACGCGTGCGGAGAATGCGCATCGCCAATGCCGGAATACCGAGCTGCTCCCCAAGCTCATGGGACAACGTTCGAACATACGTGCCACTGGAACAGTGTATGCTGATGGTGGCAATATCAAACGAAGTGCCATACAGTACCCGGAGCGCATCTCGCCAGAGGTGCACAATGCGCTCTTGTCGAAAGTCCCCCTTAACGAGTGCAATGAGTCGCTCCACTTCAGCCAAGAGTTCAGTGTCGGTGATTCGCTTCATCCCGACCAGTGCAGCCGAAAATATTTCGATACGATGTTCAGGAAGGTCAAACTGAGTCAGCTCACCTTTTCGTGCTTTTACAAACAACGGTACCCCTTCTAACGGCTTACTTGAAAAAGGGGGGTATTTTTGTGAGTGCTCACCAGGTAATTGCGCGAGGTACTCTGCCAACATCGGCGCACTTATTTTCTTATGGGAGGTGCGCGTCACCGCATCTGCCATAACTCCCAGCACATCGTAGGTATCGGTCGAAAATCCAAACAACACATCGAACGTATACTCTTTGTCAAGGTTAAGGTATTCAGTTCGTCGCTTATTGGCCTCACCGGCAAGTATTACTAACACACCCTCAGCCATGGGGTCAAGCCTCCCTGCATACGAGAGCGGAATGTTCTTATACTCAGGGTGTGCCTTACGAAACCGCTCAATACGCTCGAGTGGGGTTTCTCCCCGTGCTTTATAGAGATTGAGGATATCCTTCATTTCAGGTACACTCTACCGCATCTATGCAAAAAAAGAAGGGTGTAGTATCAACTGAGTCTTATAAAGGGGTGCGCGACTTCTATCCTGAGGATATGGCCGTGCAAGAGTACCTCTTTGAAACCATGCGCGACGTGGTGAGTCATTTTGGCTACGAAGAGTATTCAACGTCAATCCTCGAGCCAAGCGAGCTCTATGCGGCGAAAACGAGTGAAGAAATCGTCAATGAGCAAACATACACCTTTGAAGACCGAGGGGGTCGTCAGGTGACCTTACGCCCCGAAATGACGCCTTCCGTGGCACGCCTGGTAGCGGCTCGTCGGCGTGAGCTCGCATTCCCTCTCCGATGGTTTTCAATCCCCAATGTGTTTCGCTATGAACGACCTCAACGAGGCCGCTTACGAGAACATTGGCAGTTAAACTGCGACCTGTTTGGTGTTGCAGCCCTTGAGGGTGATATTGAGGTAATTCTCCTTGCCTATGAGCTTATGCGCGCCTTTGGAGCTACTGAACGAGAATTTGAGATACGTATCAATCATCGATCCGTCATTCCTGAGACACTTGATCTGCTTGCAAAGAAGCACAATCTCTCGCTCCCTGAAGAAAAGCAACAAGACCTTCTGCGCCTTATGGATCGCAAAGACAAGCTCTCTGAAGAAGAATACGGTATTCGTCTTGCAACACTACTCGGCGACGACCTGGCCAAGGTAGTGCTCCTGCAATACAACGCCGCAACCGTACGCACCCTTATTGCAGAGACAACCTCGGGCAAACGACTCCTCGACCTCCTTGCGGCACTTGAAGCGCGCGGGGTTGCCAATATCGTACACGACCCCTACCTGGTACGGGGATTTGATTATTACACGGGTATCATTTTTGAAGTCTTCGACACCTCAAAAGAAAATAATCGTTCGCTCTTTGGGGGTGGTCGATATGACAAGTTATTTGACCTCTTTGGTATGGACTCCATTCCTGCAGTCGGATTCGGGATGGGGGACGTCACGCTACGCGACTTCCTTGAAACGCATAAGCTACTCCCTGCATACCATTCCCCTACCGAACTCTATATCGCTGTTGCCGATACTTCATCACATGCGTTTGCGGCGCAACTTGCCCAGCGACTCCGTCGTCATGACCTTACCGTCGTGGTGGACTTGGGTGAAAAAAAAGTGGGTGACCAGATAAAAACGGCAACAAAAAAACGGGTGCCCTTTTGCATTGTAGTGGGTACTAAAGAGGAGCAAACCGGGGTGTACACATTGAAACATCTTGAAAGTAAACATGAGATTATCGTACACGAACAAGACATTGCGGATGCAATATTTGAAGTATTAGAGTAACCACAAGAATTATGGCAAAAAAACACGTCCGCAAGGTGGTCTTTGATATTGAAACCTCAAACATTTTTGACGACGTGGGGAGTAACGACCCCACGAAACTCGACATTTCTATTGTCGGTGTGTACGAGTACGTAACCGACACCTACACTTCATACGCACAGTCGGAATTTAAAGATATGTGGCCTATTTTTGAGCGGGCGGATATGCTCATTGGGTACAATTCCGACCACTTTGACATTCCCCTTCTGAACAAATATTACCCGGGTGACCTCACCAAGATACGGAGTCTCGACATTCTCGCGGAAGTAAAAAAGTCGTTCGGCCGGCGCTTACGCCTAGATACCATCGCCGAGGCAACGCTCGGAGTCAACAAAACCGGACACGGACTCGAAGCAGTTCGTTGGTGGAAAGAGGGTAAGGGCGACCTGGTGCGCACATACTGCCTCGATGATGTGCGTATCACCAAAGACGTGTACGATTATGCGCTTGCCAACAAAGAGCTCAAATACAAGGACTTTGGGGATATAAAATCCATCAAACTCGACACCAAGGACTGGGAAAAGCTCCCCGAACCTATCGCCCTCACCCACACCTTGCCGTTTTAGTAACACTCAATACGATATACATACAAAAAACCCGCTCGTATGCGGGTTTTTTGTATCATAGATGCAGTCACTTACGCCACACTATTCTTTCGGTGCATGAACGCAAGTCCTGCAAACCCCAGGAGAAGGAGTGCAAATACTCCGGCAAGCGTGCGTGAGGTGTTTCGGAAACTATGTGCTGCCTGCGCAGCCGCAGCAACCTGCTCGTTACTCGTGGTCGTTGATTCGGTGGTAGTGGCACTGGTGGTCGCAACTGAAACGACGGGGAGCGATTGTTTGACGGGTGCCGAGGCAACCTTCTTGACGGTAGTACTTGCATTGAGTGCATGCGTGGACGTTGCAACCGTACGAGCAGTGATTGCCGCCACCTTTTTGGCGGTTATTTTCTTTTTACTTACCTTCTTTTTAGTGATAGTTACCGTACTCCCTGGGGTAGTGGTTGCTTTTTTGTCGGTGATGGCTCGTTTTTTTGTTGATGAACTACCCCCCTGCTTCTCTTGCCCCTCTGATACCGCCTTTGTAAAGGACGCGGGGGTTTTGAATGAGGTCATGATTTGATTCCAGGTTTTTCCAAGTACACCGGGTATCGCATAGGCAGTAGCCCAGATGCGCGTCTCTTTAGGATCATCCTGAGCACCCACCCCGCCATCCGTCTCCTGTTGTGTAGCAAGGTACTCGACAGGAGTAATGCCATTCTTCTTCCAGTCCGTAGCATTGTCTCCAAGGGCTCGAATAGCCTGTAATACCCAACTGGTCGCAAAACTGTCTCCGAAGCCACCGTCGGCCTTCTGTGCGCTTCTGAGGTACTCTGTAGCGTCGATGAGCGCCTTCTCCACACCCGAAACGTTCTTATACGGGACAAGGGCCTGAATAGCCGCTGCGGTGAGATCAACACTTCCCTCCCACGAACCATTTCCTTTTTGCTCTTTCAACACGAACGCAATCGTTTTTTTTATAATCTGATCATCCTCATCAAACCCTGCACGGGTGAGGGGAATGAGTGCAAAAATGTCATCATTCACCAGCGACACTTCTCCCATCTGGATACCATCAAAATAGCTAATGATTTTTGCAATGAGATCAGTCTGCATCCCGTTATACGGATTGATACCGAGCGCCATAATGACCATGGCTCGTCGTTCGTAGTCGGTAAGATTCGAGAACGTTGCTTTATCGTTCTTTAGGTAGGTGCGCACCGCATCTCGAGCCGTCTTTTCGGTCGACCCACTCGAAAGCGCTATTCCCGCCCAGTCGGTAAATACGTCTGGTCCAAATGACCCATCGTCTTCCTGCATATGAGCGAGAAATTGCAATGCAGCAGCAGCATCAAATCCTTCTCGCGTTTTGTTTGACGTGAGGAGCCCCCCACCACCGCCTGACTTCGTGTTTGATATAGCAGACACCGTCGTGGCTACCGTAAATAGGGTGGTTGGAAAATAAAAGTCTTCTTTGACTCCTATTTTGTAGACTCCCGAGGTTGCTATGGTGAAGGCCGCCTCCCCATTTGACTGAACGGGTGCAGTCATTACCTCTTTTGGTGTAAAAGGATTTTCAGGATCGTCTTGTACAACACCAAGTGTGAAGCCACCCTTTGGTCGATACTCACCTGCATCTGGATCATACTCTTGTAACGTCGCGATGAACGGGGTATCTACTGCCGTTGTGGTGGCTGACAAGGTCACCATGCGAGGTGAACCAAAAAAGAAATACACACTGTCTCCTGCATGGAGAAGATAGTTATCAGCGCCTATTTGAGGGTACTCACCGTTTACCGTGTACTGCCATGACCCACAGAGATGCTCGGGAGTATCAATACAGTTGAGAAAGAACGACCCAAATGATTCAAAGTACGTAAGATCCGTAATTGCAAAGGTGCTCGAATGGGTATCCAGTGCAACGAGATGGGCGAGTACGCTTCGAGCATCAACCGCGATACCGGTCTCACCACCGGTTGGAGTAATGAGTATAGTGCTCGTTGCGGGAGATTCTTCAAATGCACGTTCTTCTGCTACCACTACCCCTGCTTCAGTGCGTATTGCAAAAGTAACCGTTTCAGATGCGGTTGTGGTGCTCGTAGTGGTTGCCATGCTCGTTGCATCCGCACCTACCCATGCCGGAATGATACCCATCACCGCCAGAGATGCTACTCCCGCAATAATTCCCCACCAAAAGTCCTGCTCTATTGCTAACGTCTGTTGTGGATTCCTTTTCATAACTTGTATGTAATTGCTGAATTATTAATATCCCTTTTCAAATCGCCACTCAATAGTATCTTCCGACGATATCCGTAGCTGTGAAGCACCAAGATTCGCCGTTTTTCCGTTTTGGTACAGCATCCAATAGTACCCGTCCCCTTCCCGCTTTCCATTGATTTCTTGCACAAAGAATCCGATACCTGGATACTCTTTACCGCTAAAGGTAAAAGCATCCGACCCGGTGTCATATGTCCGCATTGCCTCAAGAACAGTACCGTCCTCCAAAATAGGAATCGTGATACGATTCACCTCTGTAGGGGCTACTGCCGTCACTGCTTCAGTGCTCGGAAGCACGACATCCTTCTCCGGCCTCCCCCTCACCACAAGGTCTTGGTCTTTTTTCTCAACAAGTACCGGTAGCACAGCCACTCCTTCCTGTGGAGGAGTGGGTATCGATGAGAATGAGGAACTCGAAACCATCTCGCCCTGTTTCGATTCTTGGGAAACAGGGGTACCGAGGAGCACCGCTGCGACAAGTATGTTGCCCACAATGAGGCTACTGCCAATCACCCGTATGTTAGTTGTATGGTACATAAAATCCCCCAGTGGATGTATGGGGGAGTATATACCGGACAGAATGCTCCGCAATATTGCACTTATCCAAAATCAATTGCACTCAGTACACCGATCCGAACACTTTGCTTCGGTGCGCGATCCCTGGAATCGAACCCGGAGACCTCGCTCATTACAAGCGGCAGCGAGGGTTACATAAGAAAATGTTCTTGTTATGTTGTGCGTGCGCGATCCAGGAATCGAACCTGGGACCTCGTCATTATCAGTGACGCGCTCTAACCATCTGAGCTAATCGCGCATGATGATTATTTAAGTGATAACCATAATGCGGGTTGCTGATCTAGTATTACGACCAAATCAGCTATCGCGCACGCACAACATAACTAAAAAGAACATTTTCTTATAGAACCCGAGCGAACCGCTTGTATGCTTTGCATATCAGTGACGCGCTCTAACCATCTGAGCTAATCGCGCATGATGATTATTTAAGTGATAACCATAATGCGGGTTGCTGATCTAGTATTACGACCAAATCAGCTATCGCGCACGAAACTGAAAACTAGTAAGAACATATACTCATAAGACCCGAACGATGTGCTTGTATGCTTTGCATATCAGGTGAAATAGTATCTAAACACTATTTCACTGCTCTAACCATAACAGCCAATCGCGCAATCAATATGATGCGCCCTATGGTACCAGAAAAGTAAGCAACCCTCAACCTTGTGTACAAGATTGAGGGTTGGAATGATTATTGAAGGTTGGAAGCACTTGCGTCTACTCCTGACAACATGCAGGCAAAAGACGTTGCAAGCATCAAAAAAAGGAACATTCGGGACATCACCACACTGACGTGGGGCGCTGTGTCCCGCAGGTCAACTTCGATATTCTGCCACCAAGCAGGTTCTGCGAGCCTGGCTACTTGTGTCAAAATGGCTGTTTTTACCTCAAAGAACGGGGTGCCAAACCGTATGGCATCAAAAAGATTTACCTTACTACTGAAGAAGTAACGCGTTTGCATGACATATCTCCTATATCAGTTACACCGTAACTAGCGTAGCGCAGAAAAGACATACACTGCTACCGCAATAACAGCAACCAATACGAGGTACCCGCGCAGCGCGCAATAACAAGATTCTCGCACCTCGACAGGGTCACGTGCTTCAATCTTTGACAACTCACGATCTAATCGTGATAACTTTTCTGATGTTTCGTCATCAGCAAACCAAAAATTACCCATTTTTCACCTCCAAAAAGTTAGTTATGGACAAGTTTAACCAGAGTATAGTATACACAAATAACGCACTTATGTCAAGTACGTGTTGCATGAGTTGAGAATCCCTCTCTTTTGTTCCGTCGACCTACCTGCCTCAGATGAGACCGGTAGACCACTCATTCCTCCCTGGTCTTTCCCAGCGTCTAGCATAGATTTAAGGCCTCTATGCACACCTTTTTCTTGTCCTCGATCGAGGGACAAGAACCGACCTGTAAGTGAGTCACTGTCGTGACATCACGTTCCAGTTGGAATTAATCCACGACCAGCTTCCGCTAGCCGTGCCTTGTTACGACTTACACCCTGTTACTGAACTTACCGTAGGCCGCAATAAATGCGGACGTCGGGTACTCCCAGCTCCCTTGTGTTGACGGGCGGTGAGTACAAGACTCGAGAACGTATTCACCGCAGTGTGGCTGACCTGCGATTACTAGCGATTCCGACTTCATGTGGGCGAGTTGCAGCCCACAATCCGAACTGAGGATGCTTTTATTAGGATTTGCTCAGAGTTACCTCGTCGCGTCCCGTTGTAGCACCCATTGTAGCGCGCGTGCCGCCCAAGGCATCAGAGGGAAATACGGACCTGGCGTCATCCCCACCTTCCTCCCAAAAAGGGCAGTCCTGCCTGACACTTGTAACAGACAGCAGGGGTTGCGTTCGTTGCCCGACTTAACGGTACAATTCAAACCACGAACTGACGACGGCCATGCATCACCTGCCTAGCAGTCCGAAGAGGGCTCACGTTTCTGCGAGCTTTCAGCTAGGTTTCAAGCCTTGGTGAGGTTCTTCGCTTAGCGACGAATTAAGCCGCACGCTCCACCGCTTGTGCGAGTCCCCGTCTATTCCTTTGAGTTTTAAGCTTGCGCTCGTACTACCCAGGCGCCTAACTTAACGCGTTAGCTTCGTCTCGGAGAGGGTCGATACTCCCCAAAACTAGTTAGGATCGTTTAGGGCGTGGACTACTGGGGTATCTAATCCCATTCGCTACCCACGCTTTCGTGTCTCAGTGTCAGGAATGTGCCAGTGTGCTGCCTTCGCCTTTGGTGTTCCCCATGATATCAACGGATTTCACCCCTCCACCATAAGTTCCGCACACCTCTCACATCCTCTAGTCTTGCCGTTTCCTCCGCACTTCCGGGGTTGAGCCCCGGTCTTTAACAGAAGACTAACAAAACCACCTACACACCCTTTACGCCCAGTGATTCCGGGTAACGCTCGAGGCATCCGTATGACCGCTCCTGCTGGCACGGAATTAGGAGCCTCTTATTCATGAGGTAACGTCAAAATTTCCTCCCTCATAAAAGAAGTTTACGACCCGAAAGCCTTCATCCTTCACGCGGCGTCGCTCCGTCAGGCTTTCGCCCATTGCGGAATATTCTCGGCTGCAGCCTCCCGTAGGAGTATGGACCGTGTCTCAGTTCCATCGGTGGGGGTCAGGCTCTCACCTCCCCTACGCGTCATAGCCTTGGTGAGCCATTACCTCACCAACAAGCTGATACGACGCAGGCCGCTCCCATAGCGATAAATCTTTACCCTTGCGGGACTATCAAGTATTACCCGACCTTTCGGCCGGCTATTCCTGACTATGGGGGACGTACCTACGTGTTACTACCTCGTCTGCCGGTTGCCCTTGCGGGCCCCCTTGACTTGCATGCCTTATCCACGCCGCCAGCGTTCACCCTGAGCCAGGATCAAACTCTAACAATAGATAGGAATCTTTTTACCAGACACCGAAGTGTCCAGTTTTTGAGCTAATGAGTATTGCCGGTGCCCGTAGGCTAGAGCAATACTCAAGGACGGAACAAAAGAGAAAGCTCCTTTGTTCCTAATATGTTTAGGTTCTCGTCATCGAACTGGCGTCCATGGAACCTTTTTCCACTGCCGCCAGTCCTTTTTATTCCTGTTGTCAAAAAGCAAGCAATACTGCCTCAATTGGCAGTAGGACAAGTATACTTATGCACAGGTCAAAGTCAAGCAACACACCTGCACAAAGGAAAAACCTGCGTTTGTGAAGCAAATGCAGGTTTTTTAACTCGATTAGGTCGAAAAGGATGTACTACCAGGGCAATAATTTTTCGAAACCTGGAACACCAGAGTAATGATATGCGAGTACTGAAAGGGACAGTACTGTTGCAGATAGTACGAAGGTGAGTAATAGAGCAGGAATAAAGCCCATTCCGGGGGTGGACTGCTCAAAAATTTCCTTTGGGATTGATCCCTTGGGAAGCATGAGCCAATGCCAATTAGTCATGATTTAACTCCTTTCAGTGTGTGAAGAAATGAACGGTTTATCTTTGATAAGACCAAGAGCATTATACACTATTTTTACATATTGTCAATGTTTTTTTCGTTTGTGCTATACTGCATAGTTATGAAAATCCCACAAACTATCGTCATCTCCGCCCACGGGTCGCTGATCGTGCCGGATCAGATCGATATCGCTTTTCTTAAAAAGCCCAGAGAACGTTCCGGGACATCACAACAACTCAAGAAAATCTTTGACCGATAATCCCGCATCATTGATGATTGCGGCGAGGAGGGGTTTGTTGATCGTCCTTCCTGGATGGATAGGCACGACCGTGCGTCGCCTTGTCTCCACATGAACGAGGATGAGGTGGCTTCCCTTTTGCCGATCTTCAAAAAATCCTGCTTTCTTGAGCGCACGTACCACTTCTTTAGCAGTAATGGCCGGCAGTTTTTTCATACCTTTTATGCCAATACCGACACGGTTCCCTGAAACGAGCGCGTTTCTTGGGGAATCGCCACATGATCCGCCTCAAGGCTTTCGAGGTACAATTCTATCGCCTCTTTGACGTTTGTTTCCGCCTCTTCCATGGTATCACCCTGCGAATGGCAACCGGGTAGCGCGGGCACAAACACGGCATAGCCACCGTTTTCTATGTCGGCTTCATAAAATACTGAGTATGAGTAGATTTTTTTATCTCCCTTTTCCATACTCACAGGGTACCACAGAAACGAGGACAGGCAATGGTTTAGGGTATGGAGAACATTCTTCGCGCACCGCTTATTCAAAATGCCTAGGTCCTAGTTTACATGGCGTGCTAAACTTAAGCTATGTCAAAACAAGAAACCATCGTTATCTCCGTCGGCGGGTCGCTGATTGTACCAGATCAGATTGACACCGCTTTTCTTAAAAAGTTCAAGAAATTCGTGCTCGCGCAGGTTGCGCAAGGCAAACGACTTGCGATTATTACCGGTGGAGGCAAGACTGCTAGACGATACCAAGAAGTTGCTCGTACGGTAAGCCACCTTACTTCGGACGACCTCGATTGGCTTGGTCTCCACGCTACTCGTCTCAACGGCCATCTCTTGCGTACTATCTTTCGCGACATCGCTCATCCAGTCATTATTACCAACCCCGATGAGGTTATCGATGTGCCGAAGGGTGCAAAACTCATCGTCGCTGCTGGATACCGTCCTGGTGCTTCAACCGACCTACGCGCCGTACAAATTGCCATGCACCTACATGCCAAGTGCGTCATCAACCTCTCGAACATCGACTATGCGTACGACAAGGACCCCAACAAGCACAAGGACGCCAAACCTATCAAACACACGGATTGGGCAACGTTCCGCGCCCTCCTGCCCAACCATTGGGATCCTGGACTCTCCGCCCCTTTTGACCCTATTGCCGCCCGTGAAGCACAGGCAGCAGGTATTGAGGTGGCGATTATTAATGGGTCGAGACTCGGACAAGTCGAAAAATACCTCTCGGGAACTCATTTTATTGGCACCCACATCCACTACACATAGGTCTTGTGGCAGGCAGTATGGCGTGGTACGGTGACCGAGGACACTCATTTGTTCACCACAACTACATACAAGGAGATACCTCATGAAGCTACGCGATATCGAGTTTGGCCCCGTACACCTCGCTGCAGGAACGGGTGGATTTCATTGTGATGGATCCGAATACTGGTACCATCGCTCCTGGTTTCGGCCTGATTTTACGGGAGCAACCAATACAGCAAAGACGGTCACCCTATACCCACGGGACACCGTAACCGGAGCAAATTTGTCGCTTGACGAGCATCTCCGTGTTACCGAATGGCTTCCCCGCTGCATTGCAGTCAATCCTATCCTCTGCTGCTCGGTAAATGCAGTAGGGCTCGCAAACAAAGGCTTGCGCTGGCATCTCGACCAAGGAGTGTGGCAAGAATGGACTGAACCATTTTTTATATCACTCATGGCCGTAGGTGCAACGCAAGCAGAGCGCATGAAAGAATGGGAGACCATGTTTGCGTTACTGGCTGAGTACCAGGAGAGTTTTCAGACACCGTTTGCGATACAAGAAAACTTCTCGTGTCCCAATACGGAACATGGCACCTATACACACCATGAGCTCGACGCCGAAGTAAGTGAGGTGCTGTACAGAGGAGCTTCGCTTGGTATACCGCAAGTCCCCAAGTTTGGTGTTACACAACTCAGTGTTGTTAAAGGACGTATGATTGGTGACCACTCGCACTGTGATGGTATTGTGCTCTCAAATACGATACCCTGGTATGATTTACCGCCATGGGTACGTCTTGTCTCATTTGGTACTCCGGGGTCACCCTTGCGGTGGCGGGGTATTTCACAACCTGGAGGATATTCTGGTCCGTTTTTACGAACACTAGTCGTTGAAAAGATCCGCAACTTACGGGCAATGGGATGTACCAAGCCGATTATTGCATGTGGTGGCATTACGCACCCCGATCACGTGAATCTCATGCGAGATGCAGGAGCCGATGCGATCGAGTTTGCAACCGTTGCGATGCTTCGTCCGTGGCGCGTACAACCAATCATTCGACGGGCACATGTCCTTACCTGGAGATGATGTCGCTATTAAAGTACCACCCACCCAGACCATCGGGTGGTTTTTTATACGAGGAGTGGTGTAATAATGTGCGCGAGCACTTGTTCAAGCTCTGTCACTGTACCATTATTGGTGAGGTGTACATCAGCTGCTGCCGTGGCCGCGATGAGGTTCTGCTGACGCGCATCTTCCGACTTCATTTCCCGTTCCTGTGCTGCAACAAACTCCTCAAACGTCACATCGTCTTTGAGGCTGCCTCGCACATGCACGCGTGCATACCGCACCGGCAATGACGCATCGATAGCGAGTACTGTACCTCCTTTTGATTGTATGAACTGCACCTCAGACACCGTATACTGAGGCTCCAAAATAACCCGTGTTGCATGCGGATCAATCGACGCAAAGACTGCTTCCATGAGTGCGGTCGGGCTTTGTGCTCGGTACTCATTACCAATATCCCGTCGAGCGACGCGATCGGGTGTGATTCCCCGCCGTTGTGCCTCCGCTGCCAAAAACTCGGATACCGAAAACGACACAAAATGATGTGTCGTTTCAAGGTAGTGTGTAATAGTTCCCTTACCTGCGCCATGTGTTCCGGTGATGCCGATAAGTACCATACGGAATATCTATTTCTTTTTTTTAGGGGTCTGAACTATGACGTCAGCGTGTGCCGCCTGGCGTCGTTCTAGTAACACGAGGAGGGGCGCTGCGAGGAAGAGCGAGGAGTAGGTACCTGCCACAACACCCGCCGTAAGGGCAAGTGCGAAGTAGTACGTAGCACTGCCTCCAAACAGAAGGATGGCGACAACAACAATAAGGACGGTGAATGAGGTGTTGAAAGAACGTACAAAGGTCTGCTCCAACGAATGACCTACTACTTCATCAAATGATTCTTCTACATTATCGTCTTGGTTCTTTTTGAGATTTTCTCGAATACGGTCAAAGATAACAATGGTATCATTTACACTATACCCCAAAATGGTAAGGAGTGCGGTCACGAACAGAACATCTGCCTCTGCGGTACCGTAATAATGGCCGATGATTGCAAATATGCCGGCAGGAATCGTCACGTCGTGAATCAAGGTGACAATCGCAATAAAGCCGTACTTCCACGATGACACCGGCTCACTCACGTGTCGAAATGCAAAGGCGACATATATGATTGTTAAAGCAATCACTACCGCAAGAGCAGCAAAGGCTTTATTTTGTAACTCTGCACCGATAGTAGGTCCTACCGTGTTTTGACGGCGCAACTCTGGCGCAGATACACCTTCCACCTGAAAGGCTGTGACGATAGCTGAAAGCTCACCCTGCTCTATCTCACGAACACGCAACAAATACGCATCATCCCCGAATGGACGCAGTGAATACGCACCTAATGAGAGCATGTCCAGATTCTTTTCAATACTCGCCTTATCTCCCACACTATCGGCGTATCCAACCTCAAGTAAGGTACCTCCGGTAAATTCGATACTGGGACGAATACCAAACGCACCTATCGCAAGTACGGAAGCTCCTACCAAAAGCGCCGCGATGGCAAAAAATATATTTCTATTTCTGATGATCCACATATTAGTTTTTGTCGATACCGCTTAAAAAGAGCCATCGGAGGACCTTACTTTCTGATATACCTGCAACGGCGAGCAGGAAGGTACGGGTTACAATAATGGCGGTAAACATGGAGAGGAAGATACCAATCGTAAGAGTGAGGGCAAATCCTTGTACTCCTGCGGTACCAAACCAAAAAAGTACTAGTGCAGAAAGAATACCGGTGAGGTTACCATCACGAATAGGTAACCACGCACGCGCTACTCCCTCCATAACTGCATCACGAACACTTTTACCCCGCTTGAGCTCATCTTTCATACGCTCAAAAATAAGGATATTCGCATCAACCGCCATACCACTCGAAAGCACGAGACCTGCAAGTCCCGCTGCCGTAATGGTGACCGGGATAAGGATATAAATTGCAAGGTTGAGTGCAAGATAGAGCACCAGCGCTACCGAGGCAATGAAGCCCGGCAATCGATACCAGAGCATGAGGAACAACATCACCAAACCAATACCATAGAGTCCTGCTTTGACTCCCTTATCAAGAGTTTCAAATCCCAGCGAGGCTCCTACGGATTCGGTTGACGCAAGCTTGATAGGTACGGGTAGTGCCCCGATATTAAGATTGCGGGATAATTCCTGTACCTCTTCCTTAGTAAAACCACCACTAATAACCGCAGTTCCTCCGGTAATTGCTTCACGAATCACGGGATCACTCTTGAGGTCACCATCCAAAAATATTGCGAGTTGTTTTCCTACATTTTCACGGGTAATTTTTGCAAACAGCTCTTTACCCTCATCATTAAACGTTACTTCTACGTACGAATCGGTAGAAAACCCCGGACCACCCCCTGAGTTTGGGAGCTTGGGAAGCGCCCGTGTGAGATATCGGCCGGTCAATCCTGTTTCAATATAGGTTGGTTCCGTAGAACTGCCCGCCGAAGTGCCAACGAGCTTAAACTCAAGTAATGGGGTTTTGCCAATCATAGCAATAGCCTCCTTCAAATCCGTTACTCCGGGAAGCTCCACGATAAGCCGCTCCGTTGCCGTACTTTCCGCAAGCGCACTTGCCTTCTCAACCTGCACGAGTGGTTCTGACACCCCAAACAAATTGACGCGTCGTTCTATCACATCACGCAATGCGCTCATCGCTTCGTTAATGTTGCTGGGATCTACTCCCGAGGTGTCCGCTTCGTAGACCAAATGACTTCCGCCAACCAGATCGAGTCCGTATACAAATTTTTTACCCTCATCAGAACGGGTTGAATTATAGACATAGTGACCAACCGCCACTCCGCACAGTAAAAGAATGACCGCCCAAGCCCGTACGACAGATAAATTCATACCGAGAAGTATAGCCGTTTTTCGCGTCTGTGCAAGTGCAATCGCACAATGTAATCTTAACGACGTGCATGTTGTCGCATTTTGAGCTCAGACAACACAATGAGATTTTCAAAGAGTTTTGCGACTGTAATTGGGCCAATGCCCCCGGGCGTCGGGGTAAACAACATCGCTTTATTCGCACATGCGGGATCAACATCTCCCTGTACCATCCCTTCGGACTCAGAGGTGCCAGCATCAAAAAGCATTACTCCCTGTCGTACCATATCGGGAGTAATGAGATGTGGTGACCCGGCACCAAGAATAATCACGTCGGCAACCGATGTGTGTGCGATGAGATTAGGAGTTGCTTTTGTTACTACCGTTACCACTGCACCCATACGTTCAGCCCAATATTTTGCGGGATCTCCCACGAGCAACCCATCCCCCACAATCAATACCTTGCGTCCTGCGAGTACTATGTGTTGCTGGGCGAGTATTTCAGCAATCGCCCCTACCACAGGCGGCAAGAACGGTAGATGGCCTTCTTTGTGCTGCTGGAATGCGGTCGTACCGATGACGTCAACGTCGTGTGAAAGAGGGAAAATATTCAACACAGAATCGAGCTGGAATTGTCGGGGGAGCGGGAGTTGGAGCACAAGGCCATTGTACTCCTGAGTCGCATGGAGTATACGATGTAAGAGCTCTTGATTATTTTGCTCCATAGTACTCAACGTGAGGACATCAACCGTGATGCCAAGTGAGGCACCAAATCGACGTTTTGCTTCAACAAATTGTCGTATTTCTGGGGTTTCATGCAACACAAATACACCGAGTTTTAACGGATGTTCAAAGTGCATTACTCGAGCCTTGAGATCGGATTTTATTTGCCGAGCAATGAGTACGCCATCAATCACCATAGGCTCTCAGTGTACCAGATAGATGCTATACCTGCATATCTCGCATCTTTGGTAGACTTTGTGCGAGCGTACGAACAGGCTGCCACGCAAGCAATGTACGTGCACGGGTAATATCTGCACACGAACGCGCAGGTTCAATGCGCGGAGCAACAAAGGTGACTTCGCCGCCAATGATCCGTGCAAGCTCATTCACCGAGGTTTCAATACCACTCCCCAGGTTAATTACTTCCCCACGCCCCACCTGCGCGCTCTCTGCGGCACGCATGAGTCCATCCACAATATCGTGCACATGTACATAGTCTCGCGTGTTAGTACCATCTCCCGCAATAGTAATGGGTTTACCCTCGGTGGCAAGTTTTAGAAACCGCCCAACCACGAGCGCATACGGGCCATCGGGATCAAAGCGGGGACCATATACATTAAAAAAGCGGAGCGATACCGTCTCAGTACCGTACAATTCAGACCACAGCTCAAGTTTTCGTTCACCCATGTACTTATGGAGACCGTACGGACTCTTGGGAGTAGCTCGTAGTGCTTCGTGAAGCGGCACCACCTCTTGATCTCCATACACTGCAGCCGATGAGGCAAGGAGCACCCGCCGTGCCCCTCCATGACGTGCTGCTTCGAGCACCGAAAGGGTACCATTTACGTTGACGTCGTGGGTCTCTGTGGGGTGATCGATCGAGTCCTGTACCCGAGGGAGTGCGGCGAGATGGAATACTACATCCGCACTTGACACTACGTCAGCGAGTGCGGGGTAATCCCGTATATCAATCTCGTGGAGGGTTGCCTCGTCAAACAGGCGCCCGGGCGCCCGTCCCCCGGCGAAATTGTCGACTACGTGCACCTCATGACCACGACGCAAAAGTTCCTCCACCAGGTTTGACCCAATGAATCCCGCCCCACCCGTTACCACCATTTTTTTCTTCTGTTGCATAGCTTATGTTTGTGAAATACTTACGCACCGGCTCGTGTCACAATCTTTTTAATGGTCTTCAACGCGATCTCAGTATCGAGCAATATAGACCTATGCTTGAGATAATACAAGTCGTAGGACAATTTATTACGCGTCTCGTCCACATCAGCCCCATGGTGCGGATGTGCATCATGATACAGCTGTGCCCAACCAGTCAGTCCAGGCTTAATGAGGTGTCGTGCACGATAGTATGGAATCTCTGCCGCGTAGAGCAGAGCAAGTGCCGGCAATTCTGGACGAGGTCCAATAAATGACAGGTCACCACGCAACAAATTGAGGCACTGGGGAAGCTCATCGATGCGAGTAGGTCGCAACATAGCACCTACTGCAGTCACCTTGAGTGTACTCTGTAGTACCGTATCTCCAGAATCAGAGCCGCTCATAGTACGAAACTTCTTGATACGAATCGGCTGATTATACTGTCCCACGCGCACCTGCTCCACGTACAATGAACCTCCATCCTCCAAACGAATGGCGAGCCACACAAACGGTATCGCCACGAGCCACACCACACCCACTACCACTCCCACAAACAGATCGGCAGCACGTTTGAAGATACGATGCAGCAAATATGATGCGCGGGTAATATGCTCAATAAACCAGGTATCTTCTAATTTTGACACGGGAATACGTCGAAATATTGTTTCGTAGAGGCGCATCGCGTCAACCAACATAAGGTCAGTCCGCACAAAGAGGAGGTTGTATAATACCTGGATAATCTTGTTCATGTGCGGATCTCGTGTCTCGGCAATGACCGCCGACACTTTGTGACGAGACAAGTAGGTGAGGAACTGTGTCTGGAGCTCCTTTGAAAGCACCACCTCCGCAGGCATTGCATGATGCACGACACGAAGTCCATACCGAGGGTTTTGTTCTATTTCATGCACCAACTGGTCGAGTTCTTGTCCCTGTCCTAATACGAGAGTGTTGCTTGGTTTTCGAACCCCGGGAAGTCGCACCCACAACAGCCGCCAAACGACCATGAGGAGCGAAGATGTGAGGAGAAATATGACAAGATTGGTTTTTGGGGTGATACCAAAGTACGGCACAAACCAAAAGAAGATCGCTGCCAAAAATACCGTGACCGTTTGCCCAGTGGTTATAAGTACGGGTATACGTTCGCGCACCAATACCGTATGCTGGTCGTACAGACCCGTAATAAAATAGACCATGAGAGATACCGCAAACAAGAAACTGAACGGTACCACATGGAGCATCCATAACTCTCGCGCAGGTATCGCCGCATATCGAATAAGCAACGTAAGCCACAGCGCAGAATAGAGCACGACAAGGTCGCCTAAAAATAGCAGAATTGGTTCGTGTCGGGTAAAACGCATATTCCCCTCGATAGTAGCACAGGTATGACACATTGTCTTCTCTTGCGCAAGGTGGTATCGTTACGAATACTACGTACCATCCATGACCCCTCCTCCCAAGAAAAAAGTGTTGTTTGTCATCACCAAAAGTAACTATGGGGGTGCGCAACGGTATGTGTTTGATCTGGCATCGAACCTGCCTCAGGACACCTACGAACCCGTGGTAGCATTCGGTGGCACGGGGCAAAAAGGTGCTGGTGTGGGTGGCTTGGCAACACACCTTGCTCGTGCAGGTATTCGTACTATTCCAATCAAGCACTTTATGCGAGACATGTCACCGCTGAGAGAAGATGTGCGTGCATTCTTTGAACTCGTACACCTTATCCGGTCTGAACGTCCGGACATACTCCATGTGACAAGCTCTAAGGCAGGAGGACTCGGCGCACTCGCCGGTAGACTTGCGCGCGTGCCTCGTATTGTCTTTACCTCACATGGACTTACCTTTGATGAGACGTGGCGACCGTATTGGCAGCGTGCATTAATTAAACTTTTTACCTGGAGTACCCTCATGCTTGCACACCAGAGTATTATGATTTCTATAGAGACCTGTGAACGTGCCCGGGCACTTCCCTTTATGCACCATAAAGTGACCCTTGTGTATAACGGCATCACCCCGCCAGTATTCCTTTCAAAAGAAGATGCTCGAAAACGCCTTGGTATAGACTCATATACGATACCGATTATCGGCACCATTGCGGAGCTCCACCCAAATAAGAACCTTCATCTCATCATACAAGCACTCGCTCATTTACAGGCAGCGCATATCGAAACACATCTAGTGCTTATGGGTACGGGCGAAGAGCAGTCTCGTCTAGAAACACTCGCTCGGGAGTGTGGGGTATCAACAAACGTCCACTTTCTTGGGTATGTGCCGAATGCTGCCACCTACTTGTCTGCATTGGACATATTTGTACTCCCCTCTGCAAAGGAGGGTCTCCCGTATGTTCTCCTCGAAGCAGGGTATGCGGCACTACCCGTCGTTGCAAGTGACATTTCTGGCAATCGCGACATTATTGTGCCAGGAATATCAGGCACCCTGGTTGAAGCGCATGCGCGCGCCATCGCTCAGGCATTACGCGAGTATATCGATAATCCTTCACTCGCTGATCGGCAGGGGCAGGCCTTGTATACACGTGTCACCAACCTCTTTTCGATAGAACGTATGCTCACAGATACCTGTGCACTCTACGCATGTTCAAAACCGGCAACCTCCCGATCAAGATCATCTCGCCGAACCGACCGCTCATAACGCTGCATCGCAAGCACCAACCCAAGCGCAATAAATTCGGTGAGGAGGTGGGAGCCTCCGTACGACAGAAAGGGTATCGTGGTGCCTGTCACTGGCAATAACCCTACATTCATGCCGATATGCACGACCGCATGCGAGAGAAACCAAAGTACAATGCCTGCACACGCGAGGGTTTCAAAATTGGTCGCACCCATGCGCGCATGACGAAGTAACCGCCAAAAGAGTATGCCGAAAAGCAACAGACAAACTAGCACGCCGACGTACCCCCACTCTTCTGCAAATGCAGCAAAGATAAAATCGGTCTCATATTCGGGGAGAAACTCTAGTTTTGACTGTGATCCGTACCCTATTCCCTTTCCTAATAACCCACCGGAACCCACCGCAATCGTAGACTGGTATGCATTGTATCCCGCACCCTGAATATCAGCGAGCGGATGCAAAAAAGTAAGGATGCGAGTTTTTTGATAATCAGCAAAACCAAAAAACCAGAGGCCAGATACCGCAAGTATGCCTGCAAGAAACACTGCGAGCAGATGTGTGCGTGAAATCCCCGCAAAGAGCACCATACCAAACCAAATAGAGAACACAATAATACCGGAACCAAAGTCGGGTTGGAAGAAGAGGAGTAAAAAGACCAATGCGGCATATGCGCCTGATATGAGAATATGCCGAATGTGCGCAATTTCCATATGACGTCGCGCAAAATATTTGGCGAGCACAAGTATCAGTACCAGTTGTGCGGGGTCAGAGGGTTGTAACGCAAAAACCCCAAGATCAAACCGATTTTGTGCACCCATGACCACCGTCCCAAATAACAAAACCAAGATAAGGAGCAGAAGAATGAAAAGATATAGCCCGACGATAATGCCCGTTCGGTAGAGTATGCGTGCATCGATATAACTGACCAAAAACATAAGCGCCACGGAAATCAGTATCCAGATCACTTGCCGGTCAAAAAATAAGTTACTCCCCGTAAACGTATTCATGGTAACAAGCCCGAGTAGGGAAAGTAACACGGCTGCAATAACAAGCAGCCAGTCGGTATGTGCTGGTACATGTCCTCTAAACATAGGTAAACGAATATCGGCTTTTGGCCTATTGTTGGACGGGGATGCGTGGCAGTATCTCTACGCGTGCCGGCGGTTCGGCAAAATGATCAGACCAGGAAAAGGTGATAGTATGTTTTCCTCGAGGGGCAAGTTGCTCAATATACGTCTCTGACGCTCCTATAGCATTTTCTTGCGCATCGTAGAGAATGGCGACTACACGAACATCGGACAGCGGAATGGATTCCAAATTATGTGCCACCACAACCAAATCTTGTCCTAACCGACGGGGCACAAACTCCTGTTCTTCAAACGAGACTTGGTACGGACGAACATCGTCATACCACACTGGTTCAGCGAGCCACTCAAACGTCGTACGGTACACTTCGTGCTCCCCCGTATCAACACGCCCCACAAATATCGGCGCAATAGAGTCCCGGGCAATAAATGTGGATCCCGTCCGCTCAGTAATCAGTAAACCATCTTTGTCATAAAATTGGAACCGATACGGCACTTGATCAGCGTGTGCATTCGAATTAGTGTTCTCAACGTACGCAAGTGCGCTGTACCAGCCTTTACTCACCTTAAAAGGCCGTGCCCATACGGTACGGAGATCTTGCGTCTGTGAGTCACACATGAGGTCACAGACACCACCACAATCAGGCCCGATTTCATCTTGATTTTGCTTAGCGTCAAAGCAGGTGGGGGGTCGGTACAACGAAATCGCAACGTACGCCGAAAGTAACACAAGCAATATTGCAAAAATAGCCAGTTGTACGCGCGCCTTACGACGCCCTGCCCATGAACTATCCATACGTGCTACGTATTGTACCAGACTTTTGACAAAAAAATGTCTGCCCTGTTCATACCGAAAACCACCACACCGAATCGGGTGTAGTGGTTTTGCTTCAGTATTCTATGTTGGCGACTAGCTACTCTCCCTTTGCAAGTACCATCGCCACTATGAGGCTTAACTTCTGTGTTCGGAATGAGAACAGGTGTACCCCTCACGTTGAGTCACCAACATACAATACTGAAGCACACTTCCCCGTTTTGCGGGGAGTGGGCGAATAAGTGGGTACGGTTATACACAGCCGTCGTATGACGGAACAACAATGGCACAGCGAGTATGAGTATCGAGTATGAGTGACGACGGATTCCCGTTGATATACTCATTCTCATACTAATCACTCATACTGTCGCACTGCGACATAAGCGATGGTCAAATTTCCTAACAGGAGACTCGACGAATTAGTACACCTCGGCTCAATACATCACTGTACTTCCACCTAGTGCCTATCAACGTAGTAGTCTCCTACGTGTCTCAAATGATTCCTAATCTTGGAGTCGGCTTCCCGCTTAGATGCTTTCAGCGGTTATCCGTTCCCGACATAGCTACTCGGCAGTGCCACTGGCGTGACAGCCGATAGACCAGAGGTCAGTTCATCCCGGTCCTCTCGTACTAGGGACAAATCTCCTCAAGAATCGACGCCCACGGTAGATAGAGAACCAACCTGTCTCACGCAATATGTTTATCCGTACACCTTTTACAGTGTAAAGGATATTTCATCCAAACATCACTTGATGCTGTAGGACTCCTCTCCCAATTACTCGGGAGTATCGGACTATATCTTCATCCTTTCACGTGTGTGATTTCGGATGGCTGACGTGTAGTCTCTACGGGATCTGATTGCTCAGACTTCCCTCGGTATTGTCCATTGCAACGTTGGTAATTTTGCTATGGATTCTTCCGATATAGTCAACTTGCCCGTGCCCCTATTCCTAGAGGTGGCCGCCGTGTTGATGTCATGCGCCTGCACAGGGTTGTATGCAGACGACCTCCGGGTTCAAACGGGTTCAAATGCCAATCTATGAAGGAGATTAAACCTCCTTCATGTTCGCATCTGAACGGTTTGAACCCAGCTCGCGTACCACTTTAATCGGCGAACAGCCGAACCCTTGGGACCTTCTCCAGCCCCAGGATGTGGTGAGCCGACATCGAGGTGCCGAACTCCGCCGTCGCTATGGACGCTTGGGCGGAACTAGCCTGTTATCCCCAGGGTAACTTTTATCCGTTAATCTCTGGCCGCATCTAATGCGAACCATCGGTTCACTAGGTTCTGCTTTCGCACCTGCTCGAGAAGTACCTCTTGCAGTCAAGCCGGCTTGTGCCCTTACACTATCGGCACGGTTTCCATTCGCGCCTAGCCGACCTTTGAACCCCTCCGTTACTTTTTAGGAGGGTACCGCCCCAGTAAAACTGCCTGCCACGCACTGTCCCTCATGGGTTTTCTCTCCATGTAGGTTAGAATCTACACATTTGCAGAGTGGTATTTCACTGTCGGATCCACGATAACCGAAATCATCGCTTCAAATCCTCCCACCTATTCTACGCAACAAACACATAGACCCAATACGAAGCTGCAGTAAAGCTCCATGGGGTCTTTCTGTCTAACCGCGGGTAACCGGCATCTTTACCGGTATTGCGTTTTCACCGAGCTACTCCCCGAGACAGTTCCCCAGTCGTTACACCATTCGTGCGCGTCGGAATTTACCCGACAAGGAATTTCGCTCTTCTATTCCTCCACGAAGGGCCATATCTTCATCCATCACCTTGATGGAGCGCGGCGTATGGTCTCTATTGAGCCGCGAGCCGGACTATGTATCCGTTACCAGATACAAAGGTAGCTTTTTTTATGGTGTATGTTTTATGTCTGTCTACCCACCCTATAACCGTCCCAGTCCTTCCGTGCACCTTATAAAAGATGCACGAAACCTTAGGACGATTATAGTTATCGCCGACATTGACCAGGGCTTACAGCGCCCAGCATAGCATCCGAAGACACTACACCAACACTGGTTAACCTTCTGGCATTGGTCAGGTGTCACCCCCTATACATCCTCTTACGAGTTCGCAGGGAGCTGTGTTTTTGGTAAACAGTCGCCAGGTATACTTTCGCTGCGGCCTCCGAGTTGCCCCGGAGGCAGACCTTATCCCTAAGTTACGGTCGCTTTTTTGCCGAGTTCCTTGGGGAGCAATCACTCGTTCGTCTTAGTCTTCTCGACTTTCCCACCTGTGTCGGTTTGCGGTACGGTCTCTCTATAGCTAGAGCTTAGAAGCTTTTCTTGGAAGCGCGCTCCTTCAAATTGTCGTTGGCCGAAGCCGTCAACTTTCCGCTCCGCTCGGAGTAATGGTGCCCGGATTTGCCTAAGCACCCTCCTCACGGCACGGACGACAAGCCAATAAGTCGCTTGAAGTACAGCCCTCCGTCCCTCCTTCGCACTATAAAGAGGTGATGGAATATTAACCATCTGTCCATCGGGTCCCCCGTTCGGGATACCCTTAGGCCCGACTAACCCTTGGCTGATCATCATAGCCAAGGAAACCTCGGGATTTCGACGTGCATGGATCTCACATGCATTGCGGTTACTCGCGCCGGCATTCTCACTTCTGTACGCTCCAGTGTGGGTTACCCCTTCACCTTCATCGCAGAACAGAACGCTCTCCTACCACACCGTTCGCATCACGCTACGCGCGATACTCAAGTATGAGTGGTTAGTATGAGAATGAGTATACGAACGGAATCCGTCGTCACTCATACTTATACGTGATACTCATACTCGCATCACATGCAATGTGATGCGAACGACATCCGCAGTTTCGGTACCATGCTTAAGCCCCGATCATCTTCGGCGCAGGATCTCTGGACCAGTGAGCTGTTACGCTATCTTTAAAGGATGGCTGCTTCTAAGCCAACCTCCTGGTTGTCACAGAAATCCCACCTCCTTGGGATGCACTGAGCATGGATTTTGGGACCTTAACTGGCGATCTGGGCTGTTTCCCTTTCGACCAATGGAGCTTAGCCCCCACAGTCTGACTGCCATACTTTTGACCTCTGGTATTCGGAGTTTGATAGGTCTGACGAGATTTCTCCCTGTTCAGACCTTCCAGTGCTCTACCCCCAGAGGGAACATATGACGCTAGCCCTAAAGCTATTTCGGAGAGAACCAGCTATTGCGAGGTTCGATTAGCTTTTCACTCCTTACCACAGGTCATCCGAGGACGTTGTAC
>JAKFXP010000086.1 GCA_021731325.1 Parcubacteria group bacterium | reverse complement strand
CTCCTTACCACAGGTCATCCGAGGACGTTGTACAATCCACCGGTTCGGGCCTCCACGACCAATTACGGTCGCTTCACCCTGCCCATGGTAAGCTCACCTCGCTTCGGGTCTTACGCGTACGACGTATATTTCGCGCTATTCACACTCGCTTTCGCTATGCCTCCGGGGGTTTCCCCTTAGGCCGCCGCATGCGTAAACTCGCCGGCTCATTCTTCAATAGGCACGCCGTCACGGAGGCTTGCGCCACCGCTCCGACTCCTTGTAAGCATACGGTTTCAGTTCTATTTCACTCCCCTTCCGGGGTTCTTTTCACCTTTCCCTCACGGTACTAGTTCACTATCGGTCTTGAAGAGTATTTAGCCTTGGGTGTTAGTCCACCCGGATTCATACGGGCTATTCATGTCCCGCACTACTCAGGAACAGTGACAAGAGAGACGAATTTGTTTTCGCATACGGGGCTATTACCCGCTGGGGCCATGCTTTCCAACATGTTCTGCTAACAAATACATTTTTTGACTCTCCTAGTTACCTACGTCACTGCCCTACAACCCCAATCCCCGAAGGGATTGGTTTGGGCTTCTTCCGTTTCGCTCGCCGCTACTCAGGAAATACCGGGATCTTATACCGTAGCGACACAAGTGCCACCACAGTACAAGACCCGCATATTGGTTTCTTTTCCTCCAGGTACTAAGATGTTTCAATTCCCTGGGTTGACTCCTACTCTAAGGTAGGTGACCGAGGTTTACTCGGACGGGTTTCCCCATTCGGAGATCTCCGGATCAAAGGTTGCTAGACACCTCCCCGAAGCTTTTCGCAGTCATGCTACGTCCTTCATCGCCTCTTCAAGCCTAGGCATCCACCGTATGCCCTTAGGTCTCCTGTCAGGAAACCTAACTACCGCTTCTACCTAACACGTGATTGAGATGTTAGGTAGTGTTGTTTTTGTCTGGTGCGCATAAACGCTAACGCTTACCAGAGCTGTGTATCACCATACTAGAGACCGTCGAAATCTCCGGTATGGTGTTCGATTATTCTTACGAGCAACATACTCGTAAGAATGTACCCACTTATTCATTTGTCAAAGTTCGGTTCAGCTTCCGTAACTATCTTTGCATCCCTGTTTCAACACTCCTCTTGAAGTACTGCCCAGAAAAACAAACAAATTGGTGAAGCAAAAACCGCTTGTGGCGGCTCGGTGGTTGGGGTATCTCTATATCCCGACTATCCGATCCGCTTGAGCGTTTGTATAATAAGACCTTTCATACCATTACAGTGACAGTAGTATATACGGATAAAAAAGTATGTCAAATGGGGGGTTTCTGGGGAGAACTCACCGCACCGCCCCCTCACTCAACAATCTGGTCAATTAAAGCCTCATGCGGAAAATCCATAACATCTCGTACCAATTTGTCCCGTACCCGACGCCTAAACTGGTAGTCATCGACTGACATAACCGCATAGCGCAACTCAATCCCAAATTCTGCTTCAAGTGATCGGATGACGATCTTAATCTCTTGCTCATTGAGTTTATTGCCTACAATAAGTATGTCGAGTCCGGCATCTTTTTCCCCAATCAAAAAACCAGAGAGGACGAGGAGGCGTATAGTCCCCACCCCTTTCAGGCGCTTGCGTACGTCCGTATACGATACGGAGAGCGTGTCACGTAAAAAACGACGAAGGGGCACAATATGGGCATATTGTTGATTGAGTACCCATCCGATACTTTTGCGCTTTTTCATCACCTTGCTCCCTGCTCGTAATATCGGATCCTTATAAAAGGTTTTTCGTACTACAAGATCAGCCCGGGCAAGCGCCATCAACTCCTTGGTTGCCGTGGCTGGGGTAACGCGCGCCGCTTGGACAACCAACTCACGATCAAGGATACGTTCTGGGTTAAATACAAATAACCGGAGCATCTTGACCCGTGCCGGTGACCCCAATAACTTACTCAAAAACTCCATACCCGAAGATTGTACCGCCCAATACCAACCTTGAACAGTTGACGTGTGGTACTCTCATGGGTACACCGCAAATATATACAACAACACCCGCATCAAGATGCGGGTGTTGTTGTATTGCAGTCGATAGAGATTACTTAAGAGTAACCTTACCCCCTGCGTCCTCGATTTGCTTTTTAATAGCTTCTGCCTCCTCTTTTGCAACGTTTTCCTTAATGGCTGAGGGGACACCGTCCACCATGTCTTTTGCCTCTTTGAGTCCAAGACCCAAAAGCTCTTTAATCGCCTTAATCACCGCGATTTTTGCTGAACCCGCGTCCGTAAGCTCAACGGTGAAGGAAGACTTTTCCTCCTCATCACTTGCTGGGCCTGCGGCAGGGCCTGCAACAGCCACCGCAGCCGCTGAGACACCGAATTTCTTCTCAAGGAGCTTTACGAGCTCGTGGAGCTCAAGAACGCTCATAGTCTCTACCTGAGTCACGAGAGCCGCGAATTTTGAAGGGACTTCAACTGGAGCATCTGCCTCAGTGACTGCGTCTACCTTTATTTCTTCATCTGACATAATACTACTAGATTAATTTTTTTATAGTGCGTGCAACGTCGATATGACCCGGACTATGCACTGGTTTCTTTTTTTTGTGCAATCTGATCAAGTGCCATCACAAACTGCTGGATTGGTGAATTGATGAGCATCACGAATTGTGCGTACAACGTATGCTGTGATGGGATGGAGGCAATTTCGGTCATTTCTGACGCGCTCATGTACCGCCCCTCAAACATTCCTCCCACAATCGTCACTTTTCCTTTTGTTGTTTTGACAAAATCCTGCACTTCACGAGCGGGAGCAATTGGATCTTTACCCCACGCAAGCGCAAGCTCTCCGTCAAATGACGGCATGGTGCCTTCGTAGTGTTTGTCAGCCAACGCTCGTTTGATCAAGGTCTTCTTGGCAACATAGTATGAGACATCGCTCTCACTGAGCTTGGTACGCATCCCTTGTGTTTCGATAACCGGCAAACCCTTCGTTTTTACAAAAACGATTGACCCTGCGTCGGCTACCGCCTGCTCTACTTTACCGAGCACTTCTGCTTTTTTTTGTTTTGTAACTGCCATGAAAATAAAAAATATGGCTCAAAATGATATTGTGAGCCACCGAAGTACAAAAGACCGACCTCTTTCGTAGTGAGTTACCTCTCGGCAGGATGTATTAAGCCACACCGTGTGGCACCTGCTGTCTCCGGGGCTATGAAAGCACTATAGCCCACAAACGAGCAGTTTGCAACCTCTATTTACTCTGCTGTGCGGATGCCGACACCGCACGCTCAGAGTCAATATTGGCCACTACCGCAGCAAGGGCAAACGACGCGAGAAGTATGCCAATAAATCCCATCGTAAACCGATAAAATGTTTTATTAAAAAGTCGTCTCATGCCTATAGCATAGCAGACGCCCGTATCTACACCAAACGAAAACTACCTTTAGGGTAGTTTTTTTGGGCGGCCTGGCTGCCGTATTGTTGCTTCGAGACCATACCTGTCGACCATCGAACCTTTCCAAAAATCCGAACCGTACGGACTCCCTCTCCGGAGGGCGTATCGTATCGCATCCAACTCTTCTTTGTTTTGTGATGTGTTAAGTGTTTCCAGATACGTGCGTGGCATTTCCACAGGCCAGTCACCCATCATACTTTTTTGAGCATCAGTACCGTACACACGTCTCCATGCACTTGACCATCGCCACTCTTCTGCTCGAGACACGAGATTTGCTCGTAACGCATTTCGTTCAACATACCGCACTAGCTGCAAAAAGTGTTTGTTATGTTCACATAGATTTGATTTGTAGGTACCTTGGTAAATGTGCCCTTGCCCGGTCGATTTTCGCACCACATGCCACCGTTTGGTGTGTGTTGCCACGAGCCAATGAAAAAAACGTGCTAAGTCACCGTCTTTTGCAGGATGTAGTACAAAATGCCAATGGTTGGGCATTATCGTGTACGCAATAATGCGCATACCGGTAATGATTTTTGCTTCGGATATAAGGTTCTCGAACGCAAAATAATCGCTATCAGTAATAAATAGAGTGCCCCTAGCGTTACCACGGTTCCACGCATGGTATATCAATCCTCCAACATCTGTTCGAGGTACGGATGCCATATATCCCATATTACCAAAAACTACCCTAAAGGTAGTTTTTGGTAAGTGGATAAGCTGGTTGATAAACTACCTTTAGATAAACTACCTTTAGGGTAGTTTCTTTGGTGTCATTTTTAATGAGGGACGACAAAACCCCCGACCGGTTGCCCGGCGGGGGTTTTGTGCGACCTAGACTAGAGTCTTAGACCAGTACCTTAACAAGATTAGTTGTTGAGGTAGAGGAAATCAGAACGGAAGTCTTCAGCAGGTGCAACAGTGTGTGCAGTCTGATTCAACGGTGCGGTTGAGAGACTACCGAAATCAACACTATTGATTCGTGCGCGTACGTTGCCTACCATACCTGGATCAACCGTAAGTGTGAGCGTGAAGCTCTCGGTCTCACCTTCGTCAACACGGAACGCATCACCAACCTGAGTTGCAGTCGAAGTGATTGCAGCTGAAGCGGCTGAAGTCAGTGTTGTTGAAGCAGCACCAGTGGAGTCAAGAACCGTGAAGCTGTATGCTGCCGTGTTCGTTGCGCTCACATAGAAGGTGTCGTCAAATGCGGTCAAGTCAAACTTGAACTTGAACTCACCGACAGCATCATCGTTGGTACCATCAGACTTACTTGTCTCAGTAATCGTCTCAATTTCTGCGAAGATGCCTGAGCTCTGAAGTGTGTGTGTCTCACCTACTGCAGTACCTGTAAGGTCAGCAGCAGCGATGGTGTCTGCACCTTCTGCATCAATGGCATCTACCTCAATGTCGTTGAGCGATGCTGCGATAGTGTCACCACCATCGTAATTGCCCGTAAGCTTGAGGAGGTCAACGATGACCTTCACTGTTACCTTTGAGTCCGCATCGATAACAAAGTCACCGGTGTCGAACGTAAAGGTGGTGGAAGCTATAGCGGTAGCACCGTTCTGCGTAGTAAAGTCGTCGTAGATAGTACCATCAACATCAAGAGTAACATCACTTACGACCTGATCGAAGAAGTCCGATCCGATATCGAAGCGGATAGGGAGCTCAGTGATCTCAATGTCGCTCTCCTCTGCCTTCAATTCGAAGGTGAGTATCGTAACATCGTCAGTTGAGTTATCCTCGTCCACCTTGATGGTTGATGCATCAGGATTGCTGGTTGAGAGAGAAACCTTAAGTTCTTCACCCTGACCTGCACCTTCAGTGTCGAAGGTGCGCTCCTCTGCAGCACTTGCAAGAAGATCTGCATCGCCAACATACTGATCAATGCCAGCACCATCGCGTGCGCGGATACCATCATTTGGAATCCAGACGTTCCAAGTAGTAGCCTCATCATCGGTATCAAGTGAACCTTGGGTCGTCACTGCGATAACAAGCTTTGCAACGTCATCTGCACTCACCTTCTCATCGAGATCGGTGAAGCTGAGTTCCCATGCATTGCCAGTGATGTCCTCCCAGTCTGCCTTTGCGCTAGCGTCTACTTCGGCGATCTGCTCGCCATCGAGAAGAAGCTGGACTGACTCGAAGTAATCGTAAGGCTTGTTTGATGCAGGAGCAACGGTAGTAGTCTCGAAACGAACATCAACGCGCTTGATAGCAGCGTCAGCATCGTTTACGTCAAACTCAAAACCTGCTACCTGTACCTCTTCCTCATCCTCAGCAACATCTACAGCTGAAGGAGAGCTTGAGCGGCTAAAGTCCTCGAGTGATGCCTCGCCGCCTGAAAGGTCGGTGTCGTCATCATCGTCACCGGTGGTGTCATCATCGTCGTCATCATCACCTGCAGGAACTTCTGGAGTTGTAGCTGCGCAAAGCGTGTTTGCCTTTGCGCGAGTTGCAGCACCAAAGAATCCGGTACCGGTCGTAAGACCAAGTGGTGCAAGAATCTCAGCTGCGAATGCGGTCTGCATCTTTGCAACTGCACCCTTGGTAGCTGGACCAAAGTACTGACTCTCCATACCTGCTGAACCAGCACCTGCGGTTGCAACGGTGTACCCCTTTGCATTCAAGAACTTCTGGAGCTCCATAACATCAGCGCCAGTTGCGCCAACATTGAGGTTGCGAGTAAAGTTACACGTCATCGCTGCGCCCGTTGAACTGGTCGTAGTCGTAGTCGTGGTGGTGTTTGTCTCCTCCTGACCTGAAAGCACGGTGCGAGCCTCGTCTGCCTTATCAGCAGGGATAACCTCGAGTGCAATAAAGAGCTCTACGAGCTCGGTGAGGGTTACTGCATGTGCGCGAGATGCTGAAAAAGCAAATGCGACACCAGCGACCATCGCTACTCCCACAACGGCAGCAGCAACTTTGTTGAGCGTTAAACTATTCGTCATAATATTTTTAATTGTTTATTCTCCATTCGAGCAGATTTACTTATAAACGTAATAAGCCCGTCCGAAGAACTAATATATGTGCGCACCCCACTTGCATGTGATGCGCGGGTTAATAATCCGACCCCTCTCCCCGCCCAACACTCCATATAGATGTACGTTGGTGTTCATCTATAGTAAACGATTGGCGGGCGAGTGCGCCCAAGGCGGGCGAGTGCTCTTGCGAGCACTTGTCCGACTTGGGCGCGCGAAGGCCCCGACTATACCAACTTGTTTTATTCCTCAATGTGGACAGAGTTCGACCGACCACAACGAGAAAGTTGGTGACAAAGGATGTGGACTGAAATATCTACCAAAAGCAACCGATGTGTACGTCGCAAACGCGAGCACAGCAGAACAAGGTCATGCAGTGAATTGTGTGTTTTTTCTCTATGAAATTGTCAAAGAACAACGCGCCTCAACCGTACCTGTATTTTCAAAATACCAAGCGGCCACACAAACTTTGCAGCCACTTGAGATTCAGAGGTAATTATAAAGGTAAAAAGCTCTGAAACGCAAAGATATGTGTGGATAACCACCCACTCCCTACCCTGCGTCAAGCTCTTTATGGACTCTACTCTCAAGGCACCCCAGACTGTGCACCTTTATAGCATATTGCTTACAAAAAGATACTAGTCTCTGCCACTTATGACGAAGAGCTGAATAGGTACTTACTTGCAACACCACGCTCTACATCGCAAATAAAATAGTGTCAACTACGCCAACCGGTAGGTCGACCATCGTCGTTCGCCGTCTTTTACAAGGACACCTTGAGCAACTAGTGCGAGGAGTTCGCGTTGGAGTGTCTTTTCACTACAGTCCTTTATGACATTTGCCACGTCCCTCACTGATACACGATCTTTGCGTTGCAACATACCCAGTATCGTTGCTCGTCTGTCCTTTTGAGCATCTTGCATACGTTCGGTATTGTGACGTATTGGACTTTGACGAATGTCCCTTTGTATCTGCCCTTGTGTCCCATACGACGATGTCTCTTTTTGATGGGGTTGGGGTGCTCCTGTGTCTTTTGTTTGTCCTTGTGTCGATATATCCGCCCGGTAAGCATTGTCCTTTAGATCGAGTAGGCTTGGTTTGTGTACAAACAGTTGTTCACCTCCCATGAACCTCCTTCCGCTATTCCACTCAATTTCTCCAACATACCGTTGGAATGCGAGCAACTCATCAGAAAGTAATTCCGCATTGCTCTGCGACATGCGGGCGGTACGCCCCCCCACATCGAGGAGGACGGCAAGCGTGCCAATCTCGACAAGAAACTGCCCTCGCTCGGTATCGGACTCATGGGCACGGGACGCGTGTAGGACAAGTCTTACTGCTGACTCTTCTATCTGGGTGAGGAGTTTGTCTTGTCCTTTATTACGCGCCGTGAGGAGGAGTATCGCAGCGGTCACTCGCGATGTCTTTTCTATAATATAGGACGTGAGGAGTTTGTCCTTGTATGACAATCGGACATATGTATTGTATATGCCCTTTAGTGCCTGATTGTCCTTGGTAATAATGTCCTTATGTGTCTCTGGTTCCATACCGTTTTTGACTTATATGGCTTTTTTGATGTCTGTGACCCTTACTGCTTTTGCACTTCTCGTACCGGTCACTATATCTTATGGACAGGTGTCCGCAAGGTTGTCTCTTCGGCCTCTGCGTGTTGCGGGATTGATGTTATTGGCTTGGTAGGTACTCAGTCCTCTTTTGAGATCATTCTTTATGTGTCGGCTGATTGGGCACCTGTTGATACGTATACGGTAAGAATGCTCGCTTTCCTGTGGTACAATGGTGCGCATGGCTATCGCTCAGAGGACGAAAAAATCTACTAAAAAGAAAGTGGAGGAAATTATTGAAGTGGATGAGACTCCTGGTTTTTTTGGCTCTCTTGGAGAGGAGACTCTGCGTGGGATTGGGGGAGTACTTCTCTTTGTACTTGCCATCATCCTCGTACTTGCCGTACTCGGCATGGCGGGAGTTGCGGGGGAAAAACTCTACCGGGGCATCTACTTTGTGGTTGGAGTGGGGTACTTTTTGCTTCCGGTCGTTCTTATTATTTGGGCGCGCGGTCTCTTTATGCGCGCCGGCAAAGAACAGCAGCTCCAGGCAGTGCGCACCGTTGGCGCGTTTCTCTTTTTCCTTTCTTCCTTAGCTATGGTGGGGGTACTCGCCGGATCACGGGCGGGATATTTGGGCAACCTTATCGCACACCCTCTCTTAACCTACCTCGATATGATCGCATCACTCGTCGTGCTTGCGGGTGGTATCGTCGTATCCCTCCTTCTTCTGCTTGATAGTGAGCTGTGGATCGGACTTGCGCGCACCGCTGGAGGACTCTTTCGTCGATCAACCCCTGAAGACGCGGGAACGAATACGGAGAACGAATACGGGGACGTGTCGGGAGAAGAGGCTGACTCTGCTCCTGAAGCTCAATCGCTCCCCATTCAAAAACAACCCGTACCCAGTGATGATGACGAGGACGAAGAGCTCGAATCTGACCAGGAGTTTGTCGAGCTTTTTTCCGACTCTTCCAAAAAGAAAGCGCGATCAAAACCGGTATTTGAGATGCCGAGCGAATACGTCGCACCTCCGGTCTCCCTCTTGGAGTCGGATCGTAACAAAGCAAATGCGGGGGATACTAAGGCGCGTGCCAATCTCATTCGACGAACCCTGCAACACTTTAAGATACCCGTTGAAATGGATGAGATTGTCGTTGGTCCCAGTGTTACTCGGTACGCTCTCAAACCTGCCGAAGGAGTGAAGCTCTCCAAGATCGTAGCGCTCCAGTCCAATCTTGAGCTTGCCCTTGCCGCATCCCCCATCCGTATCGAAGCACCTATTCCGGGAAAATCACTCGTCGGTATTGAGGTGCCTAATGCAAGCAAGTCAACCGTGGGGCTCGCCGGCCTGCTCTCCTCTGCTCAATTTACGAGCGAATCAACTCCTCTCTTTGTGAGTCTTGGCAAAGATATTGCAGGGGCAGCGCACTACGCTAATGTGAGTAAAATGCCCCACCTCCTGGTTGCCGGTACCACTGGCTCGGGTAAGTCAGTGATGATTCACTCACTGATCACCTCTCTTATATATAGAAACGGTCCTGAGCGTCTCCGTTTTATCATGGTTGACCCGAAACGTGTTGAACTTACCCTCTATGAAGGTATTCCGCACCTCCTCACTCCGGTTATTACTGATGCAAAAAAGTGTATTCTCTCACTCAAGTGGGCAATCAAGGAAATGGAGCGACGATATGATCTCTTGCAACAACACAAGGTGCAAGACATTGCGAGCTACCATACCGAAATCATGGCACCCGCGCATGCCCATATCGCACAACTTAAAGCAAAGGACAAAGATATTACGGGTATTGATGTGCCCGAGCTCATGCCCCACATTGTCATATTTATTGATGAGCTGGCAGATATCATGACCGCCTACCCGCGCGAGCTTGAAGCGGTCATTGTACGATTGGCACAAATGAGCCGTGCAGTGGGTATTCATCTCGTTCTCTCAACCCAGCGACCGTCGGTCAATGTCATTACCGGTCTCATCAAAGCAAACATTCCGAGCCGCATCGCCCTCAAAGTTGCTTCCCTGATTGACTCTCGCACCATTCTCGATCAACCGGGCGCAGAAAAACTGCTTGGTCAAGGGGATATGCTCTACCTTTCGGGCGATATGTCAAAACCCCGCCGTATTCAGTCACCATTCCTTACGACGGCTGAGGTAAAGAAAGTAACCGCGTTTATTATCAAAAATAACGGTGGTTCTTTGCCTGAGATTATTGATTTTGCGAGTGGTGGTGATACTAACGGCGGTACCTCAGGACCAAGCTTCTCCTTTGGTGAAGGAGGTGATGATCTTGATGAATTATACGAAGAAGTGCGGGAGGTGGTTATGAAAGACCGCAAAGCCTCTACCTCACTTATCCAACGCCGGTTTAAGGTCGGCTATGGACGCGCCGCGCGTATCATGGATCAACTTGAGCAGCGAGGAGTCATTGCAAGCTCCGATGGTACCAACCGCCCCCGTGAAATAATTGGTGGAGAGGGAGGATCCTCGTCTGACGAAGCTCCGACCGGAGAAGTATCCCCTACTGAGTATGAAAACTAATATAAATGCAGTTCTGGCGCTCGGCGTAATAACCCTGACGGTTGGGTACGGTATTTTTAATGCACGGACACTTATGCTGGGGCCGGTGCTCACCGTTACACATCCCCAGCCGGGAGATACGCTCACCGACACTCTTCTTTCGGTAGACGGACGTGCGGAAAATGTTACCCGCGTACGCATCGACGGAAGACCTATCGCACTCGATGGATCAGGCGCTTTTTCAGAAACACTGGTCACTCCAGAGGGGTATTCGACCATTGTCATTGAGGCTGAGAACAGGTTTGGACAACGTACCCGCAACGTCGTTGAGTTTGTCGGTAAACCAGACGAACGTATGCGTATGTAGTACGTATACGAGGACATAGTTCCCGTATACACCTTACTTTAGAAACATTAATACCGTATTTATGGCAAAGAAAACACCAAAAGGACGCAACCCTGTTGAAACCGAAGAAGAGAAGATGGATCGGGAGGATGGTATCTCCCCCGCAAAATCTACCCCCGTATCCGCAAAAGCGGGTAAGGGAGAGAGTAAGACAGAGATTGACGCGACGCTTCGCGCTATCAAGACCAAGTTTGGTGAAGAGGCGATTATGATGCTTGGTCAGCAGCCAAAAACAAATGTAGATGCTATTCCCTCTGGCTCACTCGGACTTGATTGGGCGCTCGGTATCGGCGGCTACCCTCGTGGCAGAATTATTGAGATATTTGGACCTGAATCATCGGGTAAGACAACACTTTCACTTCATGCAGTCGCCGAAGCCCAAAAAAACGGGGGTATCTGCGCTTTTATTGATGCAGAACATGCTCTTGATCCTGAATACGCACGTAGAATTGGGGTAAAAATTGATGAACTCCTAGTAAGTCAGCCTGATAATGGTGAGCAAGCTCTAGAAATTGTCGAATCGTTAGTGCGCTCGGGAAAAATTGATATTATCGTCATTGACTCGGTTGCCGCTCTCACTCCACGAGATGAAATCGAAGGTGATATGGGCCAACAGCATGTGGGCAAACAAGCGCGGCTCATGAGTCAGGCGTTGCGTAAACTCACCGCAATTACCGCGCGGTCAAAAACGGTGGTTATGTTCATCAACCAAATACGTATGCAAATTGGCGTGATGTTTGGCAATCCCGAAACAACCCCCGGAGGGAAAGCACTCAAATTCTACACCTCGGTACGTCTCGATATACGACGTATCGCTCAAATCAAAAAGGGTGAGGAGGTGGTGGGAGGACGACATCGCGTCAAAGTGGTAAAAAACAAAGTCGCTCCACCATTCCGGACTACCGAATTTGACCTCCTCTATAACGAAGGAGTGTCTCACGAAGGGGAGCTTCTTGCTCTCGGTGAAAAATATGGCTTGGTACAAAAATCAGGTGCTTCGTACTCGTACGGTGAGGAAAAACTGGGGCGTGGCTACGACGCGTCGCGCACCTTCCTCCGCGAAAACAAACCCATGTCTAAAAAGCTTCTGTCCGAAATACGCGGGAAACTCAAGGATCAATAACCTGTAGCGTGGCTCTGAAACGACACTCTTTCTTGGTATGTGTATGGACACCATACACTGTCTTGTGTAGAATGCGAACGACTATCTGTAATAAAATGCCTGTATGTTAAGTTATAGTGAAATTACGACCGGAAAGGTCATTGTGTACAACAACGAGCCCTGTAAGGTGCTCTCGCATCATGTATTCCGTATGCAGATGCGCAAACCAGTCAATCAAACAAAACTCAAAGGACTCAAGACGGGTAAAATGATCGAATATTCATTTCACCAGAATGAAAATGCCGATGAGGCGCAACTCGAAAAAGAAACCGTGGTATATATCTATAGCAATAAAGAGGGGTTGTGGTTCCACAAAAAAAGTGATCCGAGCAAGCGATTTACCCTTGCGGAAGACTTAATCGGATCGGGAGTCAAATTTCTGAAACAAAAAGGTGAATACGAGGCACTCGTATTCGACGAAGAAGTGATTGGTATCGAAATACCCGTGAAGGTGCAGCTGCTCGTCACCGATGCGGTACCTGCCGTCAAAGGAAACACGGCGCAAAATGCTACCAAAACTGTGGTGGTAGAAACCGGGGCTACCATTACCACCCCTCTTTTTGTAAACCAAGGTGATGTCATCGAAATTAACACCGAAACCGGTGATTACGTAGGACGTATCGAAAAGGCATAGTCCGCACGCTACTCGTGTGGCATTTGACTCTCTTCTTACCTCCCTGTACACTCGAATATGGAGCAGTATTGTCGTAAATCAGATTAGAGGGGATTCCAATGACCAAACAAGACGTAGAAACCGCACTCCTTGATGCATGCAGCGCACTTGGTACCCACCGGAGCATGGTGACGAGAGAAACCATGCTGAGCACTATTTGTCCTGATAGACGCACCGTTGACGAATTGGTGCAGCATGCACAGCATACCGTACACTCAACACTCACCTGGAGAAAAAGTGATCGACTGCCACGCACGCTCGGTGAGCTCATTGATATTGTCTGGGATCAAAAAATGGGGGTGCCGTGCTGAGTCACTACCACCATATATACTATAAAAAACGCCAGTCTTTGACTGGCGTTTTTTACGGTATACCGCTACACCGTTAGGCAACGACGTATTGGAGAAGGGCCATATAGCGAGCATTTTTGACTGCTCGAGCTAATTCACGCTGTTCGCGCGCCGGCAACTTGGTATGCTTGCGCCCAACGATACGACCATGGGGGTTGATGAACTTTTTGAGTGTCTCAACATCCTTATAGTCAAAGTAGCGCACATGCGGAAGCTCGGTGTCTTTCTTACGTTCGTTCATATGATACATGCTAAGTTAAATACTGGTAGTGTTAGAATGGAATATCATCCGGATTGATTTCTTCTTCAGGGTACTCGATAGCCTCGTGTTTAGCGGCTGGGGCTGCTTGTGCCGCAGGTGAAGTGCTGGGGGTATTGTGTTGGTATGAACCACTACCGTCTCCCTGCTTACGATCTCCAAACTGCACATTGTCGGCAACTATCTCGGTGCGGTATTTCTTTTCGCCGTTCTGCTCCCATGAACGAGTCTGAATCCTCCCGTCAATGAGCGCTGACGACCCTTTTCTCAAATACTGTGCACAGAGCTCTCCCTGCCGACCAAATGCCACCACGTTGTGGAACTCAGTCTGCTCTTGTTTATTACCCTCTTTATCCTTATACACCCGGTTTGTTGCCATGCCAAAGCTTGCAACCTGAATACCTGAAGGGAGTGACTTGAGCTCGGGGTCACGGGTGAGATTCCCGAGAATATAGACTTTGTTGAGGTACATACTGATGAGGATAATTGATAGTGGTTGGACGCACTGCCCCGTGCAATACGTTCGTATCTCTAGCTTATCAGTTGTTCTATCTGTTTATCAAGCTCTTCTTCAGAAACCTCTGTCTTAATCTCACCATCTTCGCGCTTTTCTAGGACTTTTGGCGCTACGGCTACTTCCCCACTCTCCTGCACAGGCGCCACCGGACTACTACGTCGAATGGGTGGTGTGGTTACGAGAAGTGCCTCCTTTGGCACCTTCATGATAAAGTACCGAATCACTACTTCTGTGTGATCGAGAGTGTCTTTGAGATTTGCCATTTCTTCGGCAGGTGCGGTAAACCGTACCCATCCAAAAAACGACGTGTCATAGGCATCCCACTTACCGGCGCGCATTTTGCTAATCGTATACGCAAGTACCAATGACTCGGGGTCACCAGATCCAATCACCTTCCCTCCAAGGTCAGCGATTGCGGTCGTGAGCTCTGTGACACGAAGCGCAAGGGCGTCTTCGCCCAGCGATGGTACAAGGTGGTATCCGAGCTCGTAGGTCACGAGATCGATATGCTTGTCTTCGTGTACTGTTGTTTCTTCCATGAACGTTTGGCTTATTTACATTAGTAATGTCGCCACACCATACCATAGCCGGCCGGACTCGACAAGTGCTCTGAAGCCGGGTAGAGTGGTTCTCGGACACTAATACGTTCTTTTCCATACACACACCTCACCGGAGAACACCCATGCACAGCACCACTACCGATTACACCACTACCGTACTTCGGATAGGTCGGCGAGTACTCAGTACTCCAGAAGACCTTCTTTGCGTTGTCAATACTATCGTGAGAGATCAGTACCCTATACTCGTCGTCGCTGCGCTTGGCGCAAGCCTGACTGAGCCAAATATGACTGATTTGTTGATTGCGCTTTCCCATAATACCATCAAAGGTACCCCTGACCATGAAGTACCCTACCAGGGTACCATTGTGCAGATGCCACTCGTGCGACTCAACGCCTTTGCCTCCACACTGATTGTTGATGACTCAATACGAACAGCCCTCATTGAAGAGTTTGCCTCACGTTTTGCGTGGGGGGTGTCTCAAAGTGGTGCGCAGTACATAGATCCGTATGTCAGTTGTGGCGAATATTGTGTTGCATTACTTATCTCTAGCATGCTCAAAGAGCGTGGTCTTGAGTACCCCGTACTCGAGCCTGAACGGTTTTTGCGGAGCGATGGTTCGTACGGTATTGATATTCCTGCCAGCAAAAAGATTTTGCGCACGACCGAATACCGTACGACCGGACTCAAGCGATTTATCGTGCCGGGGTACTATAGCGGAGACGAACAGGGTGCTATTACTCTTCTTGCGCGAGATGGAACAAATATCACCGCAATTGCAATCGCTGCACTTTTTGAGAAACATCACATCGAAAACCTCTCAACATTGCGAGGTATTGCGGTGGTTGATCCGCTCGTGGTTCCCGATACCCATATCATTCCTGTTGTGAGCCTGAATGAGCTTATGGAGCTCAATCGTACCGATCTTCAGGAAGAATTGCATCCCAAAGCCCTCTCGGTGATGCAAACATATGGGATTAGCATTCGGATTCGTTCGTTTGATAGTGCCTCCACTGAAGGCACGCTCGTCACTCATATGGACACCAGTCACCCTGATGAGCGCTTGGCTACCCTCACTGGTATTGGGTACGAGTCAGAATATACGCTCTTGTGTATCACCTCTCGTACATTTGCCCCCTACGGAGAGCTTGAAAAAGCCTGTGCTCTGTTTGCGGAGATGAAAATTAGTCTCCCGTATACGAGTAGCACCATGACCAACATGAGCTTTGTCTATAAGACCTCTGATGTAACCAACCTTATTGCGGGGGTCTTCAAAAGACTGTGGCCCCATGCGCAAGTGATATATGAACCCTGTGACGTTATCTGCGTCGTAGGAAACGGTATGGCGAGAAAGCCGGGAACCGCCGCCGCCATACTTGCCGCCCTTGCTGAGCGCTCAATTAACATCAAAGCACTTGCAAGCACC
This sequence comes from Parcubacteria group bacterium, assembly GCA_021731325.1. GTDB lineage: Bacteria > Patescibacteriota > Minisyncoccia > Phycocordibacterales > UBA12088 > UBA12088. The sequence continues at coordinate 13,378 of JAKFXP010000086.1, read as the reverse complement.
GGTGACGAGCATAAAATTGCGATTGTGATTGATGCTGGGATTGGAGTAGTGGGAGTACGAGGTATATACGAATCATGTTTTGCATCAGGTATTGCTTTGTGATACACTATCCCCTAGGTTAGTGAGGATGCACCCTTTGAACCGGTGAATATAGCTCCTGGTAAACCCCCCCACACAAGGATGTGTGGGGGCTTTTTTATACTCCAAAGAGGGTGTGGGCATTTTCCACCAATTGTGCTTGCCACTCCTCTATCGAAACACCTCGTAATTCTGCCATTTTTTTGACCACTTCGCGCACATGCAGTGGTTCGTTGCGCGTACCTCGATACGGTTTTGGGGTGGCGTATGGCGCATCAGTCTCCGCATGTATCAATACTTTGGGTGCCGCCTGTACCACGGCGTCATAGTCGTGGGTAAAGGTAAGCACTCCTGTAAAGGAAGTTGAATATCCCATATCCCAAAACCGCTGTGCATCTTCTACCGAACCGGCAAAAAAATGACTGTCTCCAAGCACCCGAGCTTGTTGTTTGAGAATCGAACACGCATCCTGGTACGCATTCCCCTTTTTTCCACTCCGGATATGTAACATGAGCGGCTTCCCCACCTCATTGGCGAGTGCAATATGTTGCTCAAATACTTCAATCTGCTTTTGTATGTCCTCGTCACTCGGATCGCGATAATAATCAAGCCCACATTCGCCAATTGCTACTACTTTTGGGTGAAGTGCAAGTTCTTTGTAGACTGAGTAGTTGAATACCTCTCCCGGGTCGGTATCGTGCTCACCGTGTGTTTCTTGTGCATCATGAAAACCACTACTCGTGTGGGTGGGATGTAGTCCCACTGTTGCATATACACCCGCCTCATACTGGTCAGCAAGGATACCTGCACGTCGCGAGGTCTCAACTTGGGTACCGACGTTAATCATACGCACCCCTGCATCAAGTGACCGCGTAATGACCATATCAACATCTTCGTCAAACGCCCTAAGATTGAGATGGGTGTGAATATCAATATACATTGAGCGTAAGTGTACGATGATACCTTTACCCATGCAACTTTTATTGACATATATTGATTAATAATGCATTATGCAGACAGTTTTTGTTCTCTCCATCATCAATCTAACCTAGAGGGGGTATTATGCGATGGGCACTCCACCTGACATGCTCACATTATTACATCGGTATCGCGATCCACTGCATGCGCTTGAGTCTGAACGTACCGAGCAGGGATTGTTACGACGAATGATTCTGGCGCAAGAAGACCCGATGGCACTCACCCGTATCAAAAAACAATACGATGCGGTGCATATACTGCCACGACTCATCCCGGGACTCGGGCGCACCGAATACAGAACACTCCTTGAGTTATCGCACACCAACGAAACAAAGCAGTGTGTGATGTCTCATCACGACACCTATCAGGTGCATGCACTCCTCACTCCTCACCGCACGAAGCGTGAACTCAAGGTGTTGTATAATATCGCCTACACGGAAGATGCGAAGCAGGCGGTTGCTGTGCACCATTATACGCTCTTTGTGTATCCACAAGCCCGTATATGCGTCAAAGAAAAGGATCTTGCATGCCTCTATGGTATCGAAACACTTGGAACCTGGGGACGTGATCAAATGGCGCTTCTGTATGACGAACATCATGTTACACCAAAACTATGGTGTTGCCGTCAGGTTGAGGAGTATCGCAGACTGATACGCAGAGCACAGAGCAAAGAAACAATTCAAAAGATTGGTGCGCAATTTGATGCCCAGTACATCCTCCCAAAGATAGATCTGGCGCAAACGGAAGCTGATTTTGAGGAGCTGTTGCAGGTCGCATGGACTGACTCCACTCGTGAACTCATCAATACCGCACACGACCACCACCTCGTACTCCACACCCTCAACCGGGTACGGACACACCAGGAACTGGTACAGCGGTATATCGGTGCACGAACGGTCGTCGCAAAAGAACAGGTGGCGCTCCGCCACAAAAAAGTACTTGCGCGCGCACACTTGCAGCCACTCTCACAAGATCTATATATGCTTTTTTGTGAGCCCCCTCCCTACCTTATTGATGCATTACGATCACTTGCCCTCCTCCTTTTGGAATCTGGCAGACAATGGTAACCCACTCCCTGCACCCTTAATTGTGGTGCAGGGAGTTTTTTTGACCACGCTACTTCCTTGGGAACATCGCGTCGGGCATTTCGTGGCGTTCGACAGCGGTCTTTATTTTGTGTGAGGTTTCCGGCATAAACGGTTCGAGATGCACTGCCAGTTTGTAGATGTGATGGACCAACAGCTCGATATCGGCGAGCGCCTGGTCGTGCGTTGTTGGGTCTTTGACTGCCTTAAACGGTTGGTTTTCTTGGATGTACGCATCCCCCTTCCCCACATGTTCGAAAATAAGATCCATCGCGCGATTGAACTCAGACTGTTCGATCAGTACCCCGACCGCACCTTCAAACCGTTGGTCGTCCTCAGTAAGTACGACCGGACTCGTAAGGTGCGTGGTCGCCATACGCATCACTCGTGCAGTCAGATTGCCAATACCATTTGCCAGATTAGCATTGTACGCCTCAAGAATACGTTCAGGGGTCACATCGGAGTCCTCAAACGGGTGCACGTGCCGCGCAAGAAAATATCGTAGGCTATCGGTACCATATTCGTCTACGACTGTACCCGGATAGATGACATTACCCAGTGACTTACTCATCTTCTGTCCACCGGAATTGATGAACCCATGGATCATGATTTGGCGACTTGGCTCGATACCCGCCGACATGAGCATGGCTTGCCACATCGCACTCTGCTGGCGTAAGTTGTCTTTGCCAGCAAACTGGATTGATGGCCACCAGTGTGCGTATTTCTCACCGGGCCAACCGAGTGTGGAAAGATAATTCACTAAGGCATCAAACCATACATACATCACTTGAGTATCGTCGTTAGGTACCGGTACTCCCCACGGCATCTTTTCTTTAACTCGTGAGATACTGAAATCCTCCAATCCACGTTCGACAAACGCCCGTATCTCATTGAGACGGGTGCTGGGTATCACAAAATCGGGACGAGTAGCGTAGAGGTTGAGCAACTTATGCTGATATGCCGAAAACCGGAAAAAATAGTTTTCTTCTTCGATGAGCTCTATTACTAGATTGGGGTGCACGGGACACAGACTGTCCTCAAGCTCACTATCGGTTTTTTCGAGCTCACACCCAACACAGTACTTGACCTTGTACTCTTTTTTGTAAATGTCTCCCGTGGCAAGGCAGCGTCGCCAAAACTCCTGCGCCGCCAACATATGATTGGGATTCGTAGTCCGTATAAATGCATCATATGACAGGTTGAGTTGGTCTTTGAGGAGTCCAAATCGAGCCGCATACTCATCGACGTATGCTTGCACGTCTTTGTCCGCCTCGTGCGCTTTGCGGTAAATCTTGACCCCATGCTCATCAGTACCCGTATTGAAAAACACCGCATCTCCCCTCAACCGATGGTACCGCGCCACAATATCTGCCTGCACAATCTCAAGCGCAAAGCCGATATGCGGGTCTGCGTTCACATACGGCAATGTCGTCGTAATTGATACGTTATTCTTCATCATGATCGTGCGCCGCTTGTAATGCTCGTCGTTTGTCCTTTTGCACATCATCAACATACTCTTGTACGGCAGCAGCTATCGGTACTGCAATAAGAATACCGAGGAACCCTCCCACTTGCGCACCAGCAATAATCGCTAGTATCACGACCAAGGGCGATACCCCGAGTACTTTTTGTACCACCAGCGGGTAGATAACATTGCTCTCGAGTTGATTTACAATCGCATACAAGGCAATCACGAGGAGTGCTGCCGAGGCTCCCCCGTCCACAAACGACACCGCGACCGCGGGTACCGTTGCCAATATGGAACCGAATACGGGAATGAGCTCAAGCACCCCGGCCACCAAGGCAAGCAGTGCGGGATGAGGTACCTCTAAGAACAACAACCCAACGTAGATAAACACCCCGATAAGCACCGAGAGGAGTAGCTGCCCTTGTAACCACCGCCCAATCTTACGCTGTGCTCGACGCCAGAGATTGAGTGCATACTCATGATGTTTGACCGGCGTTACGATGCGCAAAAAGTCGTCAATACCTTGATCTTGCACGGCGAGATAAAATGAAAGCACAACAATCAGTGCAAATGACATAAGTCCCCCAAAAAACGCAGAGGCGGCGCCCAACACTCCCGAAGAGGTGCTTTTGAGAATACTTTGTAGTGGAGCAAGTTGTTCTGCAAGAGTGGCTCCTGCTTGGGGCGTCACGGACAATTCTTGTGGAGAGGTAATATTGAGGCTGTCGAGATATGCCGGGAGTGAACTTACAACACTATTGGCTTCGTGCAAAACCGGAGGGAGGATAAAGTAGAATGCGCTCACCAACCCGCCGATAGCAACGACGTAAATAAGTACCACTGCCAACACCCGCGAAAAACCCCACCGCACCATACGTGCCGTAGGCGCCTCAATGGAGCTTGCAAGCACCACTGCAGTCAAGACGACCCACAAGAGATCACGTAGTACGTAGGCCAGAACAAATGCGAGTACCATCAAAATACTGACGAATATCGTTCCGGGGGTGATGGTAATGGAGATTGGGGCACGTGAGGGCATCACTTGTTATAGTACCCGCATCATCCTTTTTTCGCAAATATACATGAACTCCGCAGCGTCAACTGCGGAGTTCATCTTCCCCCTACTGGGGTAGCAATCCCGGTGTCGGTACCGGAACGGGTGGTGGCGGAGGAGGCGGAGGGGGAGGAGTTGCAGTCACGGTAACGACCCTACTCACCGTCACCGGTGCCCAGGTTGAGTTGTAACAGGTGAGTGAGAAGGTCTTGGCACCGAGAGAGAGTGCTCCTGATGTTTGTGTACCTCCTGCGGGTGTTTTAGCGCCACTCCAGGCACCGGTTGCCGTACAGCCGTTAACGGCATTGGTACTGCTCCAAGTGAGATCGGTGGTGTTCCCTACCGTCACCGTGGTTGGGTTTGCGGTGAGAGAAACGGTTGCTGCGGCAGGACTTGTGAGGGTAATGGTGTAGGATCTCCAGGCAGAGAGTGCGCCTTTGCTGTCTTGAGTTAATGCTTGGAAGATCTTTGCTCCTGCGGGTGCGGGGAAGGTGCGGGGTGCACTCCGCACCGTACCTGAAGGTACGTACCCTGCCCCGGGTACCCATTGGTCGACCGTACCATTTCGATTCCAGTCGATACCATACCGAATGGTGTCGTTGTTGGGATCCGTGGCTACAAAGTTGAAGTTCTGTGCGGTACCCGTGAGGTGTGAGTTGCCTCCTACCTCGGTGATGGTGGGAGGAGTGGGAGGAGTGTTGTTGGCGACTGCAGTGAAGGTGAAGGTGATTGCTTTGGCGGGGACAGAGAGAGCGTAGTTGATTAAAGGACTGTTGTCGATAACGAGTTCATCAGCATTCGCAAAACACCCGAAATGCATACCAGGGCGTGTATCTAGATACCCATAGTAGAACCTCCCGACCGTAGGTGCGAAGCTAAACTGTGCAGTAACCTTTCCTGGAGAAGTCACGGTACAGATAGTTTTGGTGGCATTACATGCTAAGCCCGCAGTACTCCCCGTGTGGGTCACCGTGACAACCGGACGCGTCACCTCGAGGGGGATGTAGGTTGGTAGAATGACGGGGGGTGATATAGTAAAATTGGCTATAGAAGTAATGACTGTCGAATTAACATAGTAGTCAGGATCACAACCAGTAGTATTCCTCACTGCGGAATTTGGAGACCAATGTCCATACGGGGAGTCCAAGGAGTACCCCGTTCCAAACCATGAGATATCGATGTTCTCAAATGGTTTTGGGGTGAAGTGGAGTACTGTCCCAACGGGAACCGTAGCATTGGTATGGATGGGCAAACCAGTACTCGTTTTGACGTCTGCAAAATATTTAACGGTCATGTTTGGTGAACTCAATGCGGTATTATATCCACTATAGTGATTGTTGTAATTAACGACTACTGTTGCGAGTGTAGTCAGTATTGATGAAAGTTTTTTTTCTGTATTTCTGGCCGCTACTGGGATGTCGGGAATAAAGTTGATAATCTCATCCCAATTGGTGGTCGAGATGGGGGCAAGGGTGGGGTTCTTTGTCTTGAAACCGGCATAGGTACGCCCACCAGCAAAATAATATTTTGCAATTTTTGGAAGCGAAGGTATCGGAATACCTTTAACGCCATCGGGTATCGTACCTACCGGCCACGTCCAATGGTAATACAGCGTTCCGTTATAACTTTTATTAAACTGCGGTACGGCCCCTTCCGCCTCCACCCCCCGCGGCATCACCATCATTCCCCCAAGGAGAAGGAAGAGTACCAGCGCACCCGGAATGATTGGTTTGCTGCCGGTAGAGGTGGGAGGTTGGGGAGTGTTGCGTCGTTTTGCAATCACCAAACCAATGATCGTGAGGAAGAGTACGAGGAGTGCAAGACTAATACCGGTAACAAGGGGTGTGGAGAAGAGGGTGGTTCTCTCATTGGTTGGTACTCCGGTCTCTCGTACCGGACAGGGAGCGTTGAGTTGGCTGCAGTCGTACGTGGTCGTCGTTTCGTCAATGGTGTTGCCGTCTTTGGACAGTGTCGCCGTGAGGGAGAAGGAGGTGAGGTCAGTCTCGGGGGTGTACGCGCCTGCAACCGCCATCATGTCACCGGTAATGTCTCCTTGGTAGTTGTAGGTGTGCAGGACGGTACCGAGGTCGTCTTTGAGGGTGAGGGTGAGGGTATGACCAGGTACCGTTGGACTCGTACCGGAGTTGTGGAGACAGGAGAAGAGTTCGACCGGGGTACCCTTCACGAGTGGGTACGTGCCTATTGAGGGAAAGTTGATACGCGGGGCATCAATACCATCACGAACAAAACGAATGTTCAACAACGAATGGCTGTCACGCCACAGGAGGTCTGCCACCAGCAGGTATACGGGATGTGCGGTGTCGGTAACCTCGTAGGTAGGACGCAGGGTTTGATGGGGTTCCAGCATGATTCCCTCCTCTTTGGTATCAATGAGGTGTTCCTGGCGCTGTGCATCCCAGTAGTACAGCTTCCACGTGATGGTAACGGCTTGGGCGGTGTCGGTGGGATTGATGATCTCCGGTGCAACACGGATAGTACTTGTTGCGGAGAGTTTGGGAGTGAAAGCGGCAAAGCGGTAGAGGGTGTGGTCAACTTCGACCGTGTCTTTGTCCCACTGTACCCCTTCTTCAATACCGTGCACCGTGAACTCAGTCTGATTACCCGTTATGTCATCGGTGAATGAGAGACCGAGTAGGTTGTACCGATGAGACGTGGTGACGTAGGTCACGAGACGGTAGTTACCTGAAGGTAGTTGTGTCGGTGCATTCCACTCAAAAGTAAAGGTGGAAGTGGCATGTTCACGAAGTGCCATACCTTCTTTGGCAAAGAATTGATCGACAAGATCATCTCCATTTTGATGACGCGCATCTTCGTCGGTGCGAATCTTAAATATCTTGACGTATACCGCGGCATCAGTGATGGGGTATGGGTTTTGATTCTCCATCGTGACGATGAATGATACGGGAGTACCTGCCATAACATCGCTCACCTCTACTTCGGGATCGGCAGAGACCGAGCCGAAGCGATAGCGGCTATCGGTAAAGCATTCGGTGGCTCCTTGGGGCATTACTACACCCTCTCCCATGAGTGAGGATGCTGGTTCGGTTTCTTCGACCTCAGTCGGTGGCGTAGTGGGTACTCCTTGGTCGAGGGGTGCTTCTGTGGTGGTATCCGTACGTTCGATGGTCACCTCGTCTTCCGGAGATGTTTGGGCGAGCGAGAGGAGGGGGAGGAGGAACAGGAGGGAGAGGAGGCGACTAAATCTGTACATAAAAAATGAAAAGTTATCGCCTACTGAATAGGATTGGTAATAAAATATACACAGAGGTACGTCTGTGTATATAGTATAGTATTAGTTTGGGTGATAGTGGGGTTGGGTATGGGGATAAAACACTCCCGCCGCTTTAGGAAGAGAGGACGCGCTGAAGCTCGGGTATAGGTACTCTACTCTGCTCTCCCGTATCTCTATGACGTACCGTAACAGTGTCATCTTTTTCGGTATCAAAATCAATCGTGACACAATACGGAGTGCCAATCTCATCTTGTCGACGATAGCGTTTGCCAATGTTTCCATTATCGTCGAATTCACAACGTATTGTTTGCTTGAGGGTATTGTAGATTGCACGGGCTTTTTCGACGAGCTCGGGTTTATTCTTGAGAAGGGGAAATACGGCAACCTTAATAGGTGCAAGATTGTACGGAAAACGCATAACAATACGACTCTCCCCTCCGAGCATATCCTCATGGTAAAACTCGGTCATAACCGCAAGGAACGTGCGATCGACCCCAACTGACGTTTCAACAACGTGGGGTACGTATCGCTCACCCGTGGTTTGATCAAAATACGAGAGATCAACCCCTGAATATTTCTGATGTTGTGTAAGGTCATAGTCACCGCGCGCATGGACACCCTCTAATTCCTTGAATCCAAACGGAAATCGGTATTCGATATCCCATGCCGCCTTGGCATAAAAAACTAGATTTTCATGCTCGTGCCAATTAAGATTCTCGGGACGGAACCCAAGATCAAGGTAATACTGCATACGCTTGGTGCGCCACTCCTCATACAACGTCATTGCATCCGTAGGGTGTACGAACAGCTGCATCTCCATTTGTTCAAACTCACGTTTGCGAAAGATGTACTGCCGCGGCGCAATTTCATTTCGGAAGGCCTTCCCTACTTGCGCAATACCAAATGGCACCTTCACCCGCGTAGTGTCAAGTACATTTTTGAAATTAAGGTATATGCCCTGACAGGTCTCGCCGCGCAGATACGTTGGGTCTTGTGTCCAATCCTCCGAAAAGTTACCGAGATTCGATTGTACCAAGAGATTGAACGTACGTACGGGGGTAAAATTTTTCTTCCCGCAGTTCGGACACGGTATCTTTTCTCGAAGTTCGTCAAATACGGTATTAATCTCATCCAAACCCATTTTTTCATCTGCAAAGGCGCCTGCAGCCTCAATAAGGTGATCGGCACGCGAGCGCGTGTTACATTCGCGACACTCAACAAGCGGGTCTGAGAACCCCCCCACGTGACCACTTGCCACCCAGACCTTTGGATGGGTAAAAATGGCGGAATCGAGCCCTACGATATTATCTTCAAGCTGTACCATCGATCGCCACCATACGTTCCGTATATTCTGTGCAAGCTCAGCACCATACGGACCAAAGTCATAGAGCCCTACAAATCCGCCATATATTTCAGAACTAGGGTACACAAACCCCCGCCGCTTGGCAAGCGCAACAATCGTGTCGAGAGTGGGGGTGGTATATGGTTCGCTCATAGGTAATGCTCAAAGGTGGTCACGCGGTATACCTCTACTGTACTTCAATCAGTCGCGGAACTTTGGAGTGTATTTCTAACACAGAATGTGTGTGCTGGTCAACGCCAGTCAGCACCTGGTCTTCGACAATGGTCACACTGTCAATCGATGCAAAGATGTTTGGCATGAATCCGACCTGGAAATATACCTCGCGAGTGGGTAGATTACCCCCCGTACCGGCCGACACATCTCCAGGAGTCCAGGTTACCATATGCGTCGTCGGATTGTAACTCAGGGGCGAGCTCTCGGGACTCATGGTGTCGAGCCAGCGAACATTAATGGGTAATTCAGCAGTTACCTTTACATTTCCCACTGCACTGGTGTTGTTTGCCAGTGCCCAGTGTACGGTATAGGTGGTCTCGGTATCCGGAATAGGAGGATGCATACCCGTGTTGGTAAACGGACCAGTTGCATACAATACGTCTGTCGTAAAGGCGAGCTGCGAATCAAACTTGATAGTTCGCTTGGACTGCGCCACCAACGCTTGAGAGACTTCTTTGTTGTCTGAGAGGCGTCGACCACGTACCGTAAATGCAATGGTAAGATTGGGGTCACGCACACTTGTGTCTTGGGTAAGGGGTATCGAAGCAAAAGAAAAGTCAAGTTGGCCTGTAGCATTCGGCCCAATGTTTTTAAGGTTTGGTGCTGTTTGGCCAGTCCATATAAGAGTATTGTCAACCGAACGGAAATATCCCGTCCCTTCTCGAATAGTTTTTTGGTTAATGAGTGGGCTGTTGAGAAGCGCTTCAATTTCAACATCATAGAGTGCATACGGTAGGGTGTTTTTCCACTTAAGTACTGCCCGCACCGTATCACCAATCGCCGCAGGCACTTCGGCATTCTCGTTACCGTTCACCACCAAACTCAGATCAAGAAATGGTTTTGCAATCACAAACGCATGCTCAATAAGCTGCATCGTCGTTGTAATATCAGAGGCTTCGTCTTTATCTTTTTCACCCAAGCGAAACTTTATGGTGCGTGCCTCTACGGTTGGTGCTTGTACGATACCCTGTATCTTGACCGTTCGCTTACTCCCCGGCGCCACATCGCCAATGTCCCACACATTGGTACCGTGAGTCGGTGCTGGTTCAGCCCGCACAAACTCAAAACCAAAAGGGTAGTCGGCAACCAGTCGCTGGTCATGTACCGTCTCATCAGAATTGGAATTCATGGTCGCCGTAAGTTCAAGCTCTTGACCCGAAGAGAGCTCTTCGAGACCAGTGATTGAAAGAGAGACGGGTGCCGTTGCAATAATGACCTTGTAGGGAGCCTTGCACTCAAACACGGCATTTGATTCGTCAATACGGTATTCGACGGTGAGGTCGATTGTATACTCGGTCTGCTCCTTACCAAACAACAGAGCCCCGACACTGGTACGCACCCGCTCGCCGGCATTTATGGTTCCCACTCGTTCCCGCGCGGTCGTAAGACTGATACTTGAGTCTTGTGGACTTCGGGTTCCTTCAGGATATTTCACAACCAGTTCGGCAAGTTGCACGGCGGAAGGATTTTTATTCAGCATACCCACACTCAAGGTCAACTCCTTTCCACTTGGAATCGTGAGTGGTCCGGTCACATCTATCACCATATTGTCACACGATATCTGATTACTTTCAAAGAAAAAGAAGTACCAAGCGACTCCTGCAGAAAGCAGGAAGAATACTAACGAGGTCAAAAATATACCCCGTACCCAACTACCCACTGAGCGTTGTTTTTGTCGTGATTCCATGACTGATTTGCTCCCACGACCATCACGTAGGAACGCCGGCGCAGTGGGTGCCGGTGTGGTGCCGGTGTTTTTTATACCACTTTCAAACCCCGCATAGTCACCAAAGACAGGACTTTGTGCCTGTTCAAGCGCATGTTGTTCACGCACATCTTCCTGCGTTACCCAATTGGTTGCCACGTCATGTGTCGTATCTTCGTGCAACGACCGACGCGACCGCTCCTGAGGAGCTGCGCCAAATTGGTATAATCGCTTTTGTAGCTTATCAACACTACTGTCTTCATCCATACCACCAGAGTATATCACAAGGATACTACGTCCGAGTCATCCGTAGTGCAGTATTCACCGAGGCCGTGAGAAGCGTGCGGTCACCCAACACCTCACGGCAGAGATCTTTGGAATACTCAGTATGATCTGCACAAATGCGCTCAGTGCGTAACGCCATGTCTCCCGGTGTGGCAAAATATCCCCGTTCAACCAATAGGCGTATTACCCCAATGAGCTCCACGGCGTGCGCATCTTCGGGAGTGGCCGCTGCAAGTGCACGGATATGTGCCAAAAACAGCTGAAATGACTGCGCGAATGGATCCTCGACTGGAGTCAACTGCCCGATAAGTCCGAGTATTTTTTGATAGGATGCGCGTGGTGGCAAGGTAATGTCTGGCACCGTACGCGCGCTAGCCAAGCGCCACATCTCACGCCCTCGTACCAGGGTCACACTCACAAAACATCCGGTAGAAAGAGCGTACCGATTACGGTTGCGCAGCTCCCGCACACTTTGCGCATGTGCGTAGAGCATACCGTGTGTCTCGGTCAGTAGTCGGTACACGCGATTTGATTCACCGTGTGGAGTGCTACTGACAATAAACGCAGGAGTGGTGTGGAGCGTATGCATACCTTTCCCTCCACCGTTACTGCATCTCGAGCAGTACGGTAATAGTACCCGCCTCGGTAGTGACCACCGTACCCTCGGTAAGAGTGTCGTACGTAATCTCGACTACCCCAGCCACGCGCGCGAGCTCTGGGGTCGCACCAGTCACCACACGTACCCCTGCCTCGGCCGCATCTACGCACAGACGTACCCGATCTTGAGGTGATAAACCGGCTTTTTTACGTGCATCCTGTACTGCGCGAATGAGTTCACGCATATCACCCTCTTGCTGTAATGCATCAGTAAGGACGGTATCGAGCACGAGCGTCTCTCCACGCAAAATCTCTTTTACATTGAGCTCATCCATAATTAATTCCTCAAATACTTCACTCGTGGGCAAGATGGTAAGTGACTGAAGTGGTTGTCGTATCTTGATACCTGCCTGAGCACGTAACTCGAGTGCCTCCGAAACAAGGGTGCGAGTTGCCTCCATGCGGGTCAATACCTCGTCGTCAACAGCGCCTGCCTCGGGCCACACAGCAAGATGCACACTCTCTTCCACTCCCCCAATCCCTCGATATATACGCTCGGCAATAAACGGTGCGAGTGGGGCGAGTAGTGTGGCGAGTGTGGCGAGTGTATCACGCGTCGTAGTGATAGCTGCCGCACGATCAGTCGCATCCTCACTCTTAAATCGGTCGCGAGAACGACGAATGTACCAGGTTGAAAAATCGGTCACAAACTCGCGCAGGGTGCGAATGGCACGAATAGTGTCATATGCGTCTAGATATCCCGTTACCTGTCTGATTGTTTGCTGTAGACGCGCATGTACCCACACATCAAGCATGTTGGTGCTTAGGGGACTTGGAGTTTGCGGCTTACTCTCACTTTCCGTGTACATCTCATAAAACTTATAGGTATTCCACAAGATGCCGATGAAGCGATTATGCACCTCTTTGAGCTCCTCATCACGAAAGCTCATATCTTCCGACTGCATGACAACCGAGCCCAACATATATAGCCTGAGTGCGTCTGCACCATATCGATCGAGATTGACGAGCGGGTCGGTAAAATTACCCTTAGATTTACTCATCTTGCTCCCATCTTCCGCAAGGATCGTTCCCGTCGTCACACAGTTTTTAAAACTCGGGGCATCAAACAGGAGCACTCCCATCGCATGCATGTAATAAAACCAGGTACGCGTCTGGGCAATGTACTCGGCAATAAAGTCACCGGGGTACCGCACTGGTTTGGTGGGTGACGCACCAAGTACGTGCGGTGAGGCAAGAGGCATTAGTCCCGATTCAACCCAACAATCTACTACTTCTGGT